>CAZIML010000058.1:0-10491 GCA_964540255.1 uncultured bacterium | reverse complement strand
TCTCTTGTGTCCGCCCCTCTATGTAGTAGTTTCCATTCATACGCCTAAGAACACTATTTGCCGTAGTAAGGACTAAATTGAGCACTGCCAAAAAGCAAATTTGTCCGGAATCTCTTAATTCAGGCGATGCATAGGCCAGCATATTAAAGTTGTGCTCTATTGCTAAAATCGCTAGGGTTCTATTAGACTGTAATTTGGGGTGCGCGAAAGAAAAAGCAATCCCACGCTTTCCTGTCTGAACTGCCAAACGAACGATCTCTACATTCTCCCTAAATCTAGAATTTGCAAACTCGAGCGCATCTCCATTTTGCCTAACTGCAGCCTCCACAACTTTTGCGTTATCCCTGAGTTCAGGCATTACCTCTGCAAGTAGATTCCCGTCTTGCTTCACTGCCGCTGTCACAACGTCAACGTTTCTTTGTAATTCTTGAGATAGGCGCACAAGGAGTCTCCCGTCTAGAGAAACAAAATTTATTGCTTCTTGAATATCAAATGATAGTCCTGGTCTATTCAGTGGCCAAAATCTTAAATTAGCAGGGTTTTTTCTCATCGCCACCCTGATTAATAAGTCACTGATTAAAGGAAGATTATCGGTTTCAACTAAGGGTGAACGGCCCCACATCCGGCCCCTTGCATTCCTCACTCTCTCGTTTGCGAGTTTAAGCATTGCCTCAACCACTTCTGGACAGTCGATTAAGCGCCCTCCCCTAACCATTTCGAGGAGCCTAGGTTCGCATTCTATCGCCCATCTCATTACTTTGGCGTCAGATAACACCTCTTCCCCTGCAAACAAAACGATTTCTGGAATCGGCTGTAGCGTATCACCGAAGATTTGTTCATTCTTGAATAAACAAGAATACACCCATTTTGGGTCATTCAACTTTTTCTCAATCTTTTTTTCAACGGCACCGAATCGATCAAGGAGATCAAAACGATTTTTGTAGCGAACCAATAAGTAGTTTGCCACGCTTGAGGAGTCTCTTAAGTCTACATCGGCAATATTTGGTAGGGAGTCAAAGAATGAAATAGCATCCTTGAAAGCTTGTTCTCGGGCGCGTAGTGGATCTGCCTCGTTCCGAGCTTGAGCCCCCAGTAAGGCCGCAATTTCTTCAGGTTCTGCAACATCAGCTGCAGGAGGAGCTGATGGCACAATTGGGGCTTTGAGAGGAGGGTCAAACAATGCGAAATCAGGGGCCGAAGGCTGGGCACTTTGTCCACCTGCAGTTTCTGCCGGGCCCACAACATCAGCTGCAGGAGGAGCTGATGGCACAATTGGGGCTTTGAGAGGAGGGTCAAACAATGCGAAATCGGGGGCCGAAGGCTGGGCACTTTGTCCACCTGGGGTTTCTGCCGGGCCCACAACATCAGCTGATAGATCTGTATATGCCGGCGGAGGTCCTAATGGTAATTCCTGAACGTATGGCGGAGGAGGTGGTAAAAACGACACTGAAGAAACCATAAAATTATTCCTTTTACATTAAAGATTCCACAATTATACCAAACAAAATAATATAACTAAATTATTTTATTACCGAGATAAAGACAGGTTATTTGGGGATAAGGCAGGGCGATTGCAAGAAGAGTCTCTTGACAAGTCTTGTCCATAGAGAAGGATGGGGACAAGGATCCGCTCGAAGCGAGCGGGCAGGATCGGCGAGACGCCGACAGGATAGAAAAAAGAAATTTTCTTGATCCTGCCACTGCGTTTCGCAGTGATCCTGCCGCCATGCCTCATGGCGATCCTTGCTAATTTCTCTTTCCAAGCAATTGATCATGCAATCGCCCAGGGGGATAAGGAATCGCTACCTACTCATAAAGGCGATGCTTATGGATGTAGTCGAGCGCTTTGGCGGGGATTAGGTGGCTGCAGTACATTCTTTTTTTGAGCCGCTCTCTCACCTCGGTGCTCGAAATGTCGATGTTTCTCGGGCCAATCAGGGGGGGCGCGAGCCGGATGAGCTCCTGAGTCTCTTTCCACTGGTCGAGCCCTACAGCCGCTTCGTCCGAAAGGATGAGTCTGAGGCCGGACTGTTTGAGGGAGCGGATTGTATCGATGGTGTAGGAGGGCCCTTTCCGATCGATTTCAATGGGGGTGATTTTGAATTGAGGATGATCGAGAGCCAGGCGGAGCATGGCGAGGCGGTGCTCAGGGGATGCTTTCGGGGGGGATGAAGTTTTAAATGGGGAGCAAAAAGCTGGGCAAAAAAGGATCTCTTCTAACTTGTGAGTTTCCAATAAATGAATCGCTAAACTGATATGGCCAAAGTGGATCGGATCAAAACTGCCTCCAAAAAACCCTTTCATGATTTCTCCATTTTGGGGCCGATGAGTTCGCAAAAGACTCTCCCTTTGGCCTCCCAGCCTAGCCCCTCTAGCTCTTCAACCCATTTCTTCACCTCTTCGGGAATCTCTTTTTTTTGTTTGAGTTCCTTTTCCATCGCTTGAACATATTCCTTCACTTTCTTTTCGTAGAGCAGCTGGAGCGCCTCTTCGGTCAAAACCGCCTCAAAAACGCGAGCCGTTTTTTTCTCTTTCCATGCGGAAAATGCATGGAAGGCTCTCTCCCCTTTTCCCTCAATCGGAAGAGAGGCTCGAATATGGCTTTGAAGTAGGGGGTAAACTTCTCGGGAAAGTTCCTCTTGGGTCAACTTCCGATCCTTGATTTGGTCGAAGATCTCGTCGAGAATGAGCTGCAAGCTATCGGCCAAAATCGCTTGAAATGTGGCTATTGTAAACTCAAGATCAGGAGGATGGCAACGAAGGATGAATTGACCGGACTCGAGGGCAAAGAGGGCATTTTTGGTCTCAATGTGAGGGATCGAAAGATCAAATCGATCGTTTTTGGAAGGGACGATCGTCGCCCATAGAAGGGGGGCGTGTTCGTGAAGGGCGCGAACGAGTGAGGCAACTAAAGTCAGGGAGACAAAATCGACTTTTTTGGGTTCAAGAAGAGGGTGCTCGCCTGCGAAAAGAGCCCAAGAGACCCTTTCATTCTCCATAGAATAATGGAACGAAATAGCTCTCGCGTCGTGAGGGTCGGCAGCGCGGAGAAGTTTGGAAACAAGAGGCGCAAGTTTTTTCTTGGAGAGGATGAGGGGAGATTCTCGTTGATCCATAGGAACGATAATCTGTCACAAAATAGAACTGCTTGTCAACCTCTTGACGTCAACTTTTAAATTGAGTAGCCTCTTCGTTGCAAAAAAAAGGAAGGATCTATGAGCGGAAGAGTCAGTCACTATTACCCTGAAGGAGAAAGAATTCGTACATCAGCTCGGCCGATCTGCGGGAAGAATGAAGGGGGAATGAGCAAAGGTAAGGAAAAGTGGCGGATTAAATTCGCCGAACTCCCCTATCTAGAATATTATGTTGCCGAAGAAAAAATAGGCGGGTGTTTCGGTTCTAAAGCCCTCCCCTTCACGATCTTCATCAATTCGAGTCGCGAAACGATTTGGTTGAATTTCGAAAGTTTGCGTAAGAGGTTTAACCTAGATGGGCGCACGTTGATTGATGCTTCACTGAACGATCGGCTCGATCAACTCGTAGAAAAAGTAAAGATCAGAATCCTTAAAAAATCGATCGATTGGCAAAGCGCTTCGATCCGATTTTCGAAAAAAGTCGATTTGACTCTCACAGAGAGCGTCACCATCAATCCCAACGGATTTGTGGCAATCGATCATGGGAATAAGATCATCGGACAAGGAGGAAACGCCAAAGTGAAACTATCAAGGGACTTGGATGGGACTTTAATGGCGCGCCGTATTTGCTTGAACCCAAAACTGCATCGCGAGTTATTCCCTCACCTCCACTTATTCAGAAATAAAATTGGGATCATCCACACCATCGATATGGCCGTCTATACAAACAAAAATAGACAACAAAAAGCAGTCTCCTACCATCCCCTATATGATCATAATTTACGGGAAGCCTTAAAAGAGGATCGATTCACTCCATCCGATAGAATGAAAATTGCATCCGATCTACTCATTGGGCTTGCGACCATTGCCGATCAGGGATTTCATGGAGATATAAGAATGGATAACATACTACTACGCAGGGTCGACGGAGAATGCGAAGCGGTGATTTGCGATTTCGATTTTTTCAATTATGCAGCCACGAGGAACCACATTTGTGCAGCCCCCGAACTTATTTTTAAAATGGACGAGGGGATCGTCGCAAATTCAAAAATGGATGTATGGTCCTTGGGGGCAATTTTTTATTTCCTCTTTCAAACGGAGGAGAGAAAATCGACTCTCCCTTCTGTGGTTCTTTCGTCTGGCTATGTAAATGAAAATGCCGCATACGAAATCACGCAAGAGAACATCAACCAGAAAATCGTCTCTAAGAATTTTCCAAACAAGATCGGGATTCTCCTCACAGGAATGCTCCAAGTAGAGCCAGAGAAAAGGATGACGGCAAGAGAGGCTTTGGAGTTCTTTAGAAGAAATATGATGAGTGATGTATCGCCCTCGTGGGAGGGCGATTCAGACTGGGGGTGATTAGCCTTCGAGTTCTGCGATCTTTTGCTCGATCTCTTGGATCGCGCTGTTCGCTTTGTCGAGCCGCTCTTTTTCTTGCTCGACAAGCTCGCGCACTTGCATCGCCTTTTCAAAGTCAAGGCTTGAGCTGCCAAGAGCTTTCCGATAAGACTCAAGCTGCTCTTTCACCTCTTGGCGCCGCTGCTTTTTCTGCAACAAAACCACGCGGAGATTTTCGAGCGTCTTCTTGTCATCTTCACTCAAATTGAGAAGCGAGTGCTCTTTCTTGTCGGCAATCAAGTCTTTAAGAGGGCGGAGTGAACGCTCCAGCTGCTGCTTTTCCATTTTAGAGGCTTCGATTTGAGCCAATTCGCTCTCCACTTCACCAAAAGCCGCTGCGAGAGGTTCAAGCTCCATTTTCTCCCCTTGTTTAGAGAGATGGGCGATCTTTTCTTTCAAAGCGGCCATTTTTTCCCGCTTGATGCGGAGTTTTTCTTTCTCTGCCGCTTCCAATTCTTTCGCTTTTTGCTCTTGGGCTGCAATATGAGGAGCGCGGAGAGCAAAGAGCTCGTCTCTTAGAGAGCGGACATCATCGCGGTGGAGAGAGACATTTCTCATCTCATTGGAGATATTGTCGATCTCGACGTTGATTTCAGCGAGCGTCATCTCTGCCGCTTTCCCCTTCACTTCGTCGATCTTGGCTTGGATTCCTTGCCGCTGCTCAGATGAGGCCTGTTTTTTCTCAAAGACCTCTTTTTTATGCTCTTTCTCGAGCACTTTCACCTGATCCCAACATTCGCTGAGTTTCAGACGGGTGCGAGTGAAGACGCCGCTATTGAGAGTGAATACTTTCGCCATTCCCTGAAGAGCTTTGATCTCTTCCCGGAGAGCGTAGTATGGGGCTCCCCCCACTTCTTCGCCTTTGAAATATTTTGAGACAAAGAGATCTACATCTTTCTCAAACTCGGCGCTGATCGCTTCAATGAGCTCTTTCCTCTTCGGGAAAATGCTATCGCCCAGATCAGAGAGGCGTTTGAAAAACTTTGTCTTGAAGCGGATCCTCATATCGGTCTTGATGATCTCTTTGCGCATTCCGTTGAGACGGCTGGCCAAAGTATTCAGCAAGTTGAGCTCGCGCTGAATTTGATTGTAGAGTTCCGCTTTTTGACGAATGGTCTGAGAAGCTTCTGGGAAAGAGATCTCTCCGGCAGCAGCGAGAAGAGCGGGGAAATTGGCCACATCGCTCTCGAGAGCTTTGATCGCGAGATCAATTTGCTCCATCGCAAACGAGCTTTGCTCTTCCAAAATCTCTTTCAGGCGGCGAGCTTCTACTGTGAGCTCCACATATTCGTTCCAAAGCTTGGACCGAATGGCTGGATTGAGATTTTCTTTGAAAAAGGGGAGGACTAAGCGGCGCGCTTCCCAGAACTCACGGAAACGGGGGCTTCCTTCCTGGGAGATCGAGCTGCGCATGAACACAAGTCCATGAGCGATCTTCTCTTCCGGAGTAGGAAGTACCGATAGCTTAGCTGAAAATTCTTTAAAAATAGGACTCTCTTCCCGAGTTTCTTGGGGGGAAGTTTGAGGTTCGAGATCTGAAGGGACTGAAGAATCTGGGGAAGAAATCATAGTTTATAGCCTTAAAAAAATGAGAATGCACTAAGGAGCTTAGTATAAACGGACATTTCTTGAAAGAGGTTTCTTTTTTAGGGGCTGATTTCCCCCCTTTTTCAATCCCCTTGCTCAAAATCTTGGAGAATCAGCTCTTTGAGCCGCTCCATGGGGTGCTCATCGACATTGAGCCAGCGGAAGAGGGGTTCTTTCCGAAACCAAGTGAACTGCCGTTTCGAATAGTGGCGGGTCGCCTTCTTGAAGCTGTCATGGAAATTTTTTAAATCTTGGGGAGTTTGGGGAGAGGAGAGGTATTCAAGGGCCTGCCGATATCCGATCGCTTGAGAGGCGGAAAGGTTGTTCCGAAGGCCCGCTTGCTCGAGCGCCTTGACTTCCTCTAAAAGTCCTTTTTGGAGCATCTCTTCGCACCTTTTTTCGATCCGGGCGTAGAGGCGCTCTCTGGGGTAATAGATGAACCAGCAGCGAAAATCGAATTCTTGCTCTTGGAGCTTATTGGCTTTGGGAAAATCGCTCACCCTTTTTTCTGAAAGGGCCATGATCTCAAGAGCCCGGATGATTTTATGCCGATCGAATTCTGAGATGGTGGCCGCATATTCGGGGTCGAACATTTGGAGCCGTTCATAGAGGACTTCGGGACCTAAATCCTTCATTTGCCGCTCGAGCTGTTCCCTCACCTCTCGATTCGAGGGGGGGCCGGCAGGAGGACCGTAGAGGAGAGCATGAATGTAAAAGCCCGATCCGCCGACGACGATCGGGACGTTTTCTCGCGCTGTGATCTGCCGGAAAGCTTCTTGAGAGTGTTTGTAAAATTCAGCGACGTTGAAATTGTAATCGATCCCGCAGATATCGATCAGGTGGTGGGCGACCAAAGCTCTTGCTTCAGGAGAAGCTTTTGCGGTCCCCACATCCATCCCCCGATACACTTGCATCGAATCAGCGGAGATGATCTCCCCGCCAAGGGCCCCTGCAAGAGAAAGGGAGAGCTCTGTTTTTCCCGCCCCAGTGGGGCCTGCGATGATCAGAACCCTCTTTTTTCTCCTCTCGAGAGGAATTTTCTTCTTCTCAGGGATCGGGTGGCGCGTTAAAAGGGCTTCTCTCACTGGCGAAACTGCAGAGCTTCTTTTTCAGAGGGAAAGATCCGCAAAATTTTGTCGAAACCAGCCATTTTAATCACCTCTTCTACCTCATCGATCACCCCAAAAAGGATCAGATCGCCTTTTTTAGGTTTTAATTTTTTCAATCCCGAAAGGAGAACTCTCATTCCGGCGCTGCTCAAATAATCGACTCTAGAAAAATCGAGGATCAGGTGGGTGTGGCTTTCATCGATCAAACTGTTGATTTTTCTTTCTAGAATGGGAGACGATGCAGCGTCGATTCTCCCATCGATCCGAACGATCACTCGATTTTCGATCTCTTCCAATTGGATTCTCAGTCCGACGCCCATAGTTCTCCTTATTGGACGATTTCTAGATGGATGCGGCGCCCTAATCGAGCTCCGATAGTCATAGCGAGGGTCCTCAAGGAGCGGATCACATTCCCTTTCCGTCCGACCACTTTGCCCACATCTTCCGGCGCTACGCGGATCTCGATTAAAAGACCGCTTTGCCCTTCGACGGCGCGAATATCTACTTTATCTGGGTCATTGACCATGTTTTTTACGAGGTATGCGACAAATTCTTCCATAATTGATAACTCCTATTGAAGACAGCATAGAAAAACCCCTGATTGAATTCAAATTCTTTGTCCTTTTTCGAGAAATGTCTATAATGCTTCCCAAACCAAGGAGTTTTATGGCGATCCATTTAGAGAGCCCCCCCTCCCCTCCCCCTCTGGTCGATCCTGAGTTACTCAAATATGAAGATCTCCGGAGCGCTTGCACTCAAAGAGAGAGCGATGAGAACAATGCGTTCGTCAAAATGGTCTTGATCGCCTCGATGATCGCCTCGGTTGTGGTCGACTTCTTCACTGGGAGCTTCATCGTGGCGGCCGCTTTTTTCCTCATAGCAACTTGTGTGGGCCTCTACATGGGCAACCGATTCCGCGCCCGCGAATATCAAAAGATTTCCGATGAGCTGATGGCCGAGGGATTTCGTTTTTTCCTCCGGTCGGTCAAAGAACCCATTACGATCGGGAATATCAAACAGCTATTTGATCGTTATACGACCAGTTTGAGCGATTGATTATTTTTCGACGAAGGCGAGCTGGGGGATCCGTAAATCGACGATCCGAGGAGCAAATCTCCCTCCCTCTTTCAGGGAGGCGATCTGCCGCCGGTAATCTTCGGCCATTGTTCTCTTGAGGGCGAAGAAATTGGCGAGCTGCTGCGGATAATCTTTCGGGGCGAGGCGAAGGATTTTGGGGAAAAGGCAAACGATCTCCCTCTCCCCTTGCCGGAGAGAGATCTCTTCTTCTGTGAAAAGAACCACCTCTCTTTGCCCAAGACTCGGGGCAAAGGCGTTGGAAACATCGATCCGCTGAATCCGAAGCCCTTCTTTCCACGGGGCGTTTTCTAAATGTTTCAAGATCTCAAGAGCGAGATTGAGAGAAGATCCTTGTACACGCCAACCGTTGAACGAGGAAAGGCCTAGGTAAATCTCAGGGAGATATTTGGGAGTGAAGAACGGGACCACAGGGAAAAGATGTCCCTCATAGTCGATGGCGGTATTCTTAAAATCGCCGAGCCAGGCAACGGGTCTTCTCACTTCATAATCTATGTAGAGAGTCGAGGGGGGAAGCCGCTTGAGTTTCGCTTTTGCGATGAGGGGCGAGGCGAGGAGCTTCCCTTCTCCTTCTTTCAGGTTGAAGGCATAAAGAGGGGTCGGCCGGTCGATCGAAAGAGAGAGGAGTTCGGCAAGGTAGGAGGTTTTGAGCGCCTCTTTTTCTGGACCGGTTTGAATGATCGAGGAGATCCGATAGGTCTCGTTGAGGAGCCTCTCTTTTTTATGATTTTTCCAGAGAGAATAGCCCCCTAGACTCAAGGCGAGGGTCATGGTGGTAGAGCCGATGAGACAAAAGAGGGCTTGACGCATCGACCACTGGGTCATTGCTTCCCTCTCGTACGGCCGAGAACGCGGCTCCGTTGGAGAGCCAGCGCGACGAGCTCATCCATGAGCTGTTCCATCGAAAGGCCGCTTGCCACCCAAGCTTTCGGGTAAGCGCTCGTGTCGGTAAATCCAGGAAATGGATTGACCTCATTGAGCCAATAGTGCCCTTCTCGATCGAGGAAAAAGTCGACTCTTGCAAGCCCTCTGCAGCCGCAGGCCCGATAGATCCTTTCGGCAAGTTCAAATCCCACTTCTTTTTCTATCTCGGTAATATTGGCGGGAGCTTGAATCTCCATAGCAGTAGAGCCATATTTCTTATCATAAGCGACAAAGGAGCCATGGTTGATGATCTCGGCCGGATGGGCGATCCGAATGATCTCATTTCCTAGGAGGGAAAATTCGATCTGCCTTCCGTCGATCTCTTTTTCGACGATGAAGACTTCATCATAATGGAGGGCAAGTTGAATCGCTTGGGCCACTTCGCTCTGATCGGAGGCTCGGCTCACTCCAATGCTTGATCCCAGATGGACTGGCTTTACCCAAACTGGGTAGGAGAAGCGCTCTTCGATTCTTTTCAAGATGAGCTCTGGATCGCGCTGATAGGTGATCCGATCCATTTCAATAAAGGGAGCCGTTGGAACGTTGCAGTTGAGGGCCACATATTTGGTCCATGCCTTTTGCATACAGATAGAGCCCGAGCGGTAGTCACATCCAACGTAAGGAATGAAGAGGGAGTCGAGAAGTCCGCCCGCCATTCCATCTTCTCCTTGCGGACCGTGGAAAATGGGAATTGCGACATCGCAGGTGAGGAGTTCTTGCATGATTTCAGGAGAGATTTTGGGGCCGTTCGACCGCTTTTCCAAATCGAATCCTGAAACCCACTCCCCTTCTTTTGTGATCCCAAAATGTTTGACTTGGTAGATCGTCGGATCGAGAGCTTGGAGGATGTTTTTCGCCGACATAAGGGAGACGGGATGTTCAGCCGAGGTGCCCCCAAAAAGGACGGCGACAGTCCATTTGGGAGCTCTTTCTCCATAGAGCTTGAGGATCGGTTCCCCTGCTTTCGTCACATCGCCGGCGCCAATCGTCAATACGACATCGAGCGGCTTTAAAAAATCGGCCACTCCCGCTTCTAAGTGGTGGCGGGGTAAAAAGTGGAGTTTATGTCCCAGTTTTTCTCTCATCCGGGTATAGAGGGCCGCGCTCGAGATCCCCTCGATGGGCGCTTCTCCTGCGCTATAGATGTCGGTCATGAAGACTTCGTCCGCCTCTTCAAAACAGGTAGTGAACTCTTCAAAGAGATCGCGGACCCGCGAGTAGCGGTGGGGCTGGAACACAAC
>CAZIML010000057.1:1077-10519 GCA_964540255.1 uncultured bacterium | reverse complement strand
ACCAAATCCCTTAATCTTTCTATCACTCCCTGGAAGTGGGCTTCAGGATTCTTTGCCGGCCGCTGGATCCACTGAACTAGATCAAGCGTTCTCAAGCAAGGTTGAAGAGCCACCTCTTTCTCAATAAACTTTAGCAGCTGGTCCTGATACGAAGAGAAAATTTTCGATGTATAGAAGTATTGGTAATCTCTGACAGGAACACCCTTGTAGCAAATTCTATAAGCGGAACGGGCTGCGTCATAAAGCATAAAACAAGGGAGTGCAGCGAGCATGACAACCCCAGCTAAAATAACCAGGGGACGCAACCGGGGAGAATCGGTCCAGCGATTATCCAGATAAGCCCACGAGCCTAATGTAGTAGGTAAGTACAGTTCAGCTCGATTTCGGATCATCAGTAGTCCCATCCGACAAAAAGTGGAAGCCGATTATCTTTGATCGCGCCAATAGTCTGGCTGAAGAGCTCCCTCGCCTTCTCCACCTCTTGTTTTGAAAGAGGGCCCAACTGTACAGCCGAGTCGATCAATGATCGAAGGCAAAACTTCCGGATTAAATACGCCTGAGAAAATTTTTCATCAAACCGAACTTTCTTAGGACTCAAGGTATCTGGCCGAACATGCCCCTGATCATCAACGATTAATTTCGTTGCACTCGCAATATTTCCATGATGGGATTCTTCAAGCCAACGCACTCCCATATTACTCGCAGCAGTTTCGAGGTGTGGAAGGGGTTTAGATGGATTGCCTAAATAGCCCTCAGCTCTATTAGAAGTCGCCACAAGGAAATTAAATTCAACTTGGACATCGGGAATCAGATCACGAATGGGCTTCACCATTGAACCGGAAAAGCCAATATCGCAAAAAATACATCGATCGCCGGGTTGAATGTGTAACTCTTCAGCGATGTAACGTCTGAAAATTTCTCGTCCCTCATTGGATCCATCTGCGGATTTAACTACATTTCTCGAAAAATATCCCAAAACTATCGATCCATCCCTTGTAAGGCTCGGAAATTTTTCTTTGTATTCAGCCGTTTCCATCAATCTTTTGGCAACCTCATAATAAGGGAGGCCGTCTCGAGCCATAAAAACGAGCTTATTTCCGTTTTGACTCGCTTTCTCAAGCAAATGGTCTACCCATTCTCTCACTATAGGACCATAAACCCTTTGCGAACGGGCGCATTGTGAAACGATCAGCCGGGTCAGTTTGGCCTTATCACTCTTAGACATTGTTTGAAAGTGGTCGCTATGCTTATCAAAATATTTATTAACATCAGACTCGATCTTAATTATTTCTTTCGAAGTTATCCTAGATAAATCAGTATCTATAGCAAACTCTGTAATCTTAATATTTTGATACCAACGAACGGGGTATGTAATCAAACTATATATCGAAGTAAATATTGTCCCAACAACGATCAAAACCTCTATCATTCTTTTTTTTGCAAAATTCAACGAATGACCATAGATTTTTCTTATGACTGAGTCAGTACCTTTGATGTGTATTACTGACTTGGATCTCTGATTGCTTAATAGATTCCAACCGTCCAAAACAGGACGAAATAGTATTATTTTATCTGATTCCATAATCACTTTTTTTATTATTTCGATTCGACAATTCTACACAAAATCAATATAAAAATCAAACAATCACTTTTTTTTATTTTCAAAAACAAGATAAGAATAAACACTTATTTCAACTAGATTCGCAACAATTACTCTGATATAATCGCCGCATGAAAATACAAACAATTCCAACAGAAAAAAAATTAAATCCACAATCATGTACATTCAGCGGCAATAAAATTGCAGCAATTGCTAACTATTGCTTTCAATCGATCAAATCAATTTTAACCTTTCCTTTCCGATTTTTAGGATCGAAGACCTGGTCTATCCCCGGAGCCATCATTCGAACTCCATGGATCGTTTTTAAACGAATTTTTCTCAATTCTCCAGTTTCAATTAAAGAAGAATTATTTGGAGATAAGTATCATTATTTTTTCGAAAAGGAACTAACCCCGTTTGAATTAAAACCCTATTTGCCATACGCGTATTCAGTTCAGTTCGTCGCAACGATGAAACCAGAAGACATCTGCCCAGGATGGAGCCACGTTTCATCTCGTGAGATCGCCCCCGAAAGCGATGCAGCCTCGCCAAATGGCTCATTCGTAGACCCGGCGACAGGCTTTCAGGCGGTCGTAATGAAAAGGGAAAAAGAGGTGATGGTATGCTTTGGGGCTTTGGGAGTAGTCCCTGGGATTCAAAACAACACAGCAAAATGGAAACGCCCTGTATTACTTACAAAAGCTTTGATTACGAATAACCCCCCTGCTGCAAGACAGATTGCAAAATCCCTCCTTGGACTTACCCCCCCTGTTTACGAGCGAGCTGAAGAATTCGTTCAGAACCTCAAGTCTCTTCCCCAATTTGAAAATCACAACTTTACGGTAACCGGTCTGTGTTACGGAGGGTCCATTGCTTCCTACGTTGGAATTAAGCAAGGATTGAAAACAATTTCATTCAATAGCTTTCCTTTGAGCATGGGTGCGCAACAAAATTTGAGCCAAGAAGAATTGAATCGGGCAGAGGAATATGTGACTCACATCTCAGCAAAAGGGGACTACTTGACCCACAGTACGATCGGCCCCTACATAGACACTGCTCTCAGTCGCATCGGAATCCGCACTCCCGGCCATTTTGGCCGCAGGTTTTTAATTCCTTCTGCGTATACAACCAGCAGCAAAACCCATGGCTTTATTTTGGGCAGCGTTTTGGCGCACATCCAAAAAGATCTACCGAATGAGACCCATAAAACATGTATTTAATCGTATTAAAAACAAAGAGCATAAAATGAAGATTAAACCTAGCGAAGTTGCAATCCAATCCATTGAATCATGCAAAAAAAATTACTCGAATGAATATCATGGAAGATTTTGGGTTTTGCAATCAACTGCAAACTTTTGCACGACAACAGTCAAAATCATTGCCCTTTACTTGAAATTGGCTGTCATTCGAACAATCGATTTCTTCCACTCTTTTTTTTCTAGAAAAAATGTAAAAGAAGTATTTCCCACTCACACTAAAGATGGGATGCCGATAATGGATCCTCAAGCGACCGGTTTGCTCTATCGGATGCAAAAAGAGTTTGATGATGTATGCTCTATGCACGGGATCCGCTATATTGCCTGTAGCGGTACAACGCTGGGAATCATTCGGCAGAATCCCCCTGGAATCATTCCCTGGGATGATGACATCGATTTAGCCCTCTTTCTCGGAGAGGAAAACAAGTTCACCCCTGCTTTTCACGAAGACCTAAAAAAGAGGGGGATCCGGTTAAGAAAGCATTGGGGTGGATTTAAACTCACCCTGCTAGAATGTCCTCAATTTGGAAAAAAATATGGGCCTGAATTTGGAATAGACCAAAGAAATCCAAAAAATGAGGGGGATTTTTATTGGCCTTTCATCGACCTATTCGTCCTCTATAAGAACTCAGAAGATGGGAACCTATACATCAATTCCGAAGGGTTTGAGAAGGATCCGGACGGGCCGAGTACCCTTTGGCCGCGCGAACATTGGGTCGAAAGCGACTTAGAAAATCGAAAAAGGGTTCCGTTTGGACCGATTATGATCCCCATCGCGGAAAACGCTGAAACTTATGTAAAAAGAGCTTATGGAGACGATTGCTTAACATCCGGCATCCAAATTTTCGATCATAAAGAAGGGAGACCCTTTCCTTCGCCGAAAAAAATCCGACTGACCGATTTGGCTCCAGCTCCATACGATTCTGCTTATTTCAAGACCCCTTTGCCAGGGAGCGCTACTTGATCGTCTAACTAAACGGTGTTTTCCAATTTTTGGACATCAGCAAATTAATTCTAATTGCGAAAAAAAAAACGGCCCTATAAAGTAGTCAAAACTTTTTTATGAGGTCTTTCGATGAAGCGCGTTCTTCTCTCACTCATTTTCTCCCAAATCCTTTTCTCCCAGCAGTATGACGTGATCGTTGTCGGGGCTGGGATCTCAGGAATTGCTGCAGCCAAAGAGCTGCATGAAGCAGGGTACGACGTCCTCGTGTTAGAGGCGAGAAACTATATTGGCGGAAGAACCCACACCTCTTTTTTCCCCAATCACCCCACCATTGGCGTCGACATGGGGGCGGCCTGGATTCAGGGAATCAACGGAAATCCCCTCATCCCTCTCGCAAAAGAGTATGGAGCCCGCAACCAGCTCTGCGACTATGACAGCGTCGACTACTTTGATTGCACCCCTCCCGTTCAGGCGCCCCCGCTTAAACCGATCGATAGCGACCCTCTCGATGATTTAGAAGAGCAGGTTTATAAAAAAATCAAAGAGCTCAGAAAAAATGGACAGGAAATGTCATTGACTGAGGCGCTCACTCCCTGGATTCAAACATTCTCAGAGAAAGAGCAATACGCCATTTGGTATCTTCTCGCCTCTGACATCGAGCAAGAGTATGGAGCCGACTGCAGCGACCTTTCGCTTCTCCACTACGATGACGATGATGATTTTGGGGGCCCCGACAACCTGATGATCGATGGGTATCAGCCCTTGATCAACGGCCTTGCAGCGGAGCTGCTCCAAAAAAGCCTCATTCAACTCGAACAGCCGGTCACTGAAATCACCTACTCTGACCAAGGAGCCACTGTCACCGCAAATGGAATTTCCTACACAGCAGACTATGTGATCTGCACAGTCCCCCTCGGAGTTTTAAAACAAAAAACCATTCAGTTCACCCCTCCATTTCCCTCCTGGAAAGAGGAAGCGATGGGACGGGTTCATATGGGGATCTTAGATAAAACAGTTCTTCTCTTCCCCTCTGTTTTTTGGGACTCATCGAAAAATCTTCTCGATCGGATTCCGGTTGAAGAGGGAAATTGGGTCGAGACGATCGATTATATGCCCTTCACGAATCAACCCGTACTCGTCGCCTTCAATGCGGGAACAGCAGCACTGAATCTCGTAGAAACCCAATCGGACACCGAAGTGATAGGAAGTCTCATGAAGACGCTGAGATCAATCTATGGCAACGGAATCCCCGACCCAATCGACTCGGTGATCACCCGCTGGGGACAAGACCCCTATAGTTTTGGCTCCTATTCCCACCTCCCTCCTGGCGCTACGATGGATGACTACGACACGTTGGCAAAACCGCTTCAAAGACTCCGTTTTGCCGGAGAGGCGACGATCAATTACCCTGGTTCTGCTCACGGAGCTTATCTCTCAGGGATTCGAGAGGCTAAAGCAATTCAGCTTCAAAGATCTGAGTTGCGAGAGGAGCGAGGCGAATAAAAAACCCTTCCGCCTGAGGATGTAAATCGGGGTTCGTTTGATTCGAACCCCCATATCTTTCGCTATCTGAATTGAATACTTCTTTCACTCTTTTCAATTGGGGCAAGTGGATCCAGTAGGGCTCATGATATTGAGGAGTGAAGTTATGGATGCAGATGAGCGTCCGTCCCCCCCCTTTCCGCACGTAGGAGATCACGCTATTTTGGGCATCGGAGAAATCGATCCATTGATACCCTTGCCATTCGAAGTCAACCGCCCACAAAGAGGGCTGGCTGACGTAGAAGCGATTTAAATCGCGCACCATTTTGAAAATCCCCTGATGGAATGGATATTTCAATAGATACCAATCGATATTCGCCTTACAGTCCCACTCGTTCCATTGCCCTACTTCGGCCCCCATGAAAGAGAGCTTTTTTCCCGGCTGACAGATCATGTAGCTATAGAGAAGGCGAAGATTGGCAAATTTTTGCCAATCGGGTCCTGGCATTTTGTCGACCAAACTTCTCTTTCCATGAACCACCTCGTCGTGGGAGAGGACCAGCATGAACTTTTCAGAAAAAGCATAGAGGAGGCTGAACGTGAGATCGTTTTGATGGTGGTGGCGGTAAATCGGATCTTTTGCAAAGTAGCGAAGAGTATCGTTCATCCATCCCATATTCCACTTGAGATCAAACCCCAGTCCATCGGGATGAGTCACTCCCGTATAGGAGCTCGACTCTTCAGCGATCATCAGCGCACCCGGAAAGCGTTCGTGGACGATCGAATTGAGGTGTTTGAGAAACTCAATCGCATCGACATTGAAATTGCTCCCATCGGGATTGGGGATCCACTCCCCGGCCTTCCGTCCATAATCGAGATAGACCATCGAAGCCACAGCATCGACCCGTAGACCATCGATGTGCATTATATCGAACCAGAAAAGGGCGCTTGCGATGAGAAAATTGGCCACCTCTTTCCGCCCATAGTTAAAAATCGCCGTTTGCCAATGAGGGTGAATCCCTTTCCTCGGATCATCATGCTCGTAAAGAGCCGACCCGTCAAACCGGTTCAACGAAAAATCGTCCATCGGAAAGTGGGCGGGAACCCAATCGAGAATCACCCCAATCCCCTCTTGGTGCAAATGATCGACAAAAAACTGAAAATCGGCCGGAGTCCCATAGCGGCTTGTCACAGCAAAAAAGCCTCATCCAACGGATGCTCCATGATCGGAAGCAATTCGACGTGGGTGTACCCCATTTCGCGGCAATACTTGGCAAGATCTAGAGCAATTTCCCGATAATTGGGAAACTCCTTTCCAAAATAGCGCCAAGAGCCGAGGTGCATTTCATAAACGTTGATCGGGCCGTTGATGGAGGGTTTTTTCCACTCTTGATCGCGCCACTGGTACTTATTTAAATCGGCCACGATCGAGGCGGTCATAGGCCTTAATTCAGTTTCAAAACCGACTGGATCGGTTTTAACCCGCACATACCCCTCTTTTGTCCGGATCTCAAACTTATACTTTTCCCCCTCTTGAATCCCTGGGACAAAAAGCTCCCAAATTCCCGAAGCCCCCATGCTCCGCATCGGAGTCATCCGCCCATCCCAATGGTTGAAATCGGCGATTAAGCTGACTCCCCTTGCGTTTGGAGCCCAAACTGCAAATTGGGTTCCCCCCTCCCTCAAATTCGCACCGAGGACCGAGTAAAGATTGTAGTGGCATCCCTTGTTAAATAAAAAGGCATCCATTTCGCCAAGCGTCGGCAAACAGGCGTAAGGATCGTGGGCTAAAGAGCCGCTCGTGTGATAAATCCGATAATCTTGAGAGCTAATTTTCCGTTTCGGGACTGCTTCGAAGAGCCCCTGGTCCCCCACTCTCTCGGCCTCGACGATCTCCCCCAATACTTCGAGATAGATTTTCTCAGCGCCCGGCCGCCAGAGGCGGATCACTTGCCCACTTGGGGTCTCATGTAAACCGAGAAAATGGTGAGGATCGTAGTGGCGCCCTTCTACAAGAAGAGCTAGATCTGGAGAACCGTTCCCTTTCGTCGTCATCATAATTTGAACGGTATATAACAAAATTTTTTATGTATACACATAGATGTGTTTTGTGTGGAAAAAAACGTATAGATGAATTATGATAGTCACCTCATTCATTTACAGGCGGGACGTAATCATGTCGACAAATACAGCCGAGTTCCAATTCAACACGAAAATAATGACAACCATAAATTTGACCCCCCCAAAAAAATTGTATGAAGGGCATGAACCGTACGGGCTCACTCGGAGCTGCTCGTTATTCGACTGGCCCGTCCATCATCTCAATCAGGCTCAGCGCGGAATGATTGAAAGCACCGCTCTTGCAAACATCGCAGCGATAGCTGCATTCATCGCCTTCACCATTTTTTCATTAGGCGCATATGCTTTTTATGCCAACCGAGTCACAACCGACTATACCATAACTCATAAACTCTCACACCTTGTTGAAAGTGGAGATATTAGAGGGGTGAACCACCTGTTTTCAAAACATCCCGAATTAAAAGAACGAAAATTGATGTATATCTCTTGGGACGGCAGATCCAATACATTATCCCGCGCATTGAACTGCACTCGCAGCAGCATGGAGATGATCGACACTTTATTGGAGCAAGGACTCGATATCAATGTTCCCATTTTTCCTCGAGACCCGGCCAATAAGCCTGGACATATTCTGGACGTGGCTCTGGGGCACTCCAATAATTACTCGCCCATTGCCGTGAGAAACAAACCTTGGGCTTTGATTCCTCAACTCATCGAGAAAGGGGCAAGACCTTTGAGCGACGATCATAAAAAAAGTCTGATTGCCCGTTGCGAAGAGGCCATTCGAAAGTTTTCTCCAAACTTTCCGTACAGTCCTCCCGATAAAACCCTTCAATCTCTAATCAACGTAGCTCCGCTCACATGAACAGCTGGCTGAAACAGAGATCGCAGATAGTGAGACAGATACGAATTGGGGTCGGTCCAATTGAAGATGAAAGACCTAGTAAAATCGAACTTAGAGTTCGAACTTACAAGGATACGATAGAGCGTAAAGGTTATCTAGAGGACATTGGGCGACAGTTTAAAATTCATTTAGATCACTTATTCGTGATCTATCCTGGTAAACATGAGTTCCCTCTTGCGGAAGAGATCACAGCGCGCGGCATTTCACATCACTTCTGGAATTGATCGAGAAGGATCGTTTTCCCAGCCTCGAGCCTCAAAGGCTCGGTCCCTTTCTGCCTTTGCTTCTTTCCGACCCGAAACGATTTGAGCTCTTTTTGGAGATCCAAGATGAGATCGCCCGAAACGGTGGGACGGAGGATCGCTCTCCGAAGCACTTTTTTAGACCACTCAAAGTCAATCTCTCCAATTCCAGGCGCCTGAATGCCAACCATCTTGCCCGCATCAAAGGGAATAGGGAGGGCCGGGAGAAAGGCGAGACGCCGCTCATTTTGCCGGAAAAAGAGGGCGCGGATCGCTTTCGCTCCTTGTTGAACGAGAAAAAGTGGATCGCCAGAAACTTTTTCTTCGGAAGCAAGTCCCTGATATTGGTCGTCGAAAAGACGGGGCACTAAGACATGAGAGAATGCAGCGCTCATAAAGGCAGAAAGAGCGGGGGCGAGAAGCATCCGCTCTTCAGGAAGTTCAAGAAGGCGGGCCGTTCCCTTCAAAGGTTGAGAGGGGATCGATGGAATCTTCTGCCCTAAAAGAAAAAGAACCGGGAGCATCTCTTTAAGATCTTTCCTCCGAAGAACTAAATCCCAATCGAGCCCTTTATGGCTTCCAAGGAACAGGCGTTCAATCGGTTTTCTTTGCATGAAGGGAACTTCAGCCTCGATTTTGACCGGCTTCAGGGGACCCTTCTCAACGATGAAATTGAATCCAGAATCGCTTCCTTCGACTCGGAGGCGGTAATACCCCTCTTTCGCCCGCCCAAAAATATAGACACACCCCTTCTCGAGATCTTGCATCAAGGTGAAATCGGCGACTGGCCCCGTGAGAGGAAGGCGGATCTCATGCTGATTGATTTTGATCAAGGTGGGGAACGCCTGCAAAACGGCTCCTGTTCCAGGGATGAGGCAGGAGGCGCCAGGGGTGTGGGAAAAAGGTTTCATCCGTTCTGTAATTGCAATCTTC
>CAZIML010000057.1:0-1067 GCA_964540255.1 uncultured bacterium | reverse complement strand
GCTGTTACCCTGGTACACGATTTACTCCGTACATTGCAATCTTCAAATTCCCACCAATCCATCGGGCTCATTGCCAACGAGCTTCACTTCGATGATTTCATTCGGTTGATAATTTTTGGCCGGAATCCAGACCCGAAGAAAATTATCGGTGTGCCCAGAAATAAAGCCCGGCTTTGTCTCATTTTCTAAAAGAACTTCCATTGTGCGCCCAACAAACTTTTGCCTCAACTCAAATGCAGTTTTTTCTGCCAAACGGAGCAATTCTTGCTTGCGGGTTCGGATCACTTCATGAGGAACTTTGTTGGGGTAAAGGGCCGCTCGGGTTCTTTTGCGAGGGCTGTAAGGAAACATGTGCACTTTTGCAAACTGCACTTGTCGTACAATATCGAGCGTCTCATTAAAATCGGCCTCTGTCTCTCCCGGAAATCCGACGATGATGTCGGTGGTCACAGTAAAGTCGGGGTTTCGAGCGACCATCCGCTCGACCGTATCGATGAAAACTTGCTTCGTATATTTGCGATTCATCCGCTTCAAAGTGACATTAGAGCCCGCTTGCAAAACGATGTGCATGCTAGGACAGGTTGTCTTCCCATTCAACACCGCATCCGCTAAATCATCGTTGATCTCGTCCGGATCAATCGAAGAAATCCGAAGCCGCTTCAATCCAGGGATCTGATCGACAGCGCGGACAAGGTCAGCGAGGGTCCCTCCCCCATCAAAATCGCCCACATTGATCCCTGTAATCACCACCTCTTTGTAGCCGTTGGCGACAAGCCCCTCAACCTCTTTCACAATCTCTAGAATGGGGCGGGAACGGGATCTTCCCCGAACATAGGGGATGATGCAATAGGTGCAAAATGAATTGCACCCATCTTGGACTTTCACAAACGCTCTTGTGTGGGCATCAAACGCTTGAATGTTGAATTCAGGAAGGTTCTCTTCTTCGGGAAAAATGTGGTCGATGAGCCGCTCTTTTTTCCCGTTCGGGATGATCTGAATCCGACTATCCATTTCTGACAAAACCTGAGGGGCGCTCTCGGCCATACACCCGGTGACCGCTACCTTTG
>CAZIML010000056.1:5508-10522 GCA_964540255.1 uncultured bacterium | reverse complement strand
AACCTAGGGAGGATATCAAAAAAAAATAAAGGAGCCAAGCATTATGTTGCCTCACGATGTGTATAGCTGCTTTTTGATATTGGGATCGATTTTTTATCCCATTACTCTCCTTGTCGACTGGTTTTTAATAGTTTATATGTAAATAAATAATTTACGTGTTATTAACTAAGTGTTAACTAAAATATAATGATATATTTACTGTAATTGTGGTATAATTATTATTTAAAGCAAAAAAGGATGTGTATTATGGCTGCGAGGATCATTCTGGGGGGAGGAGAGATTGCCCCAATCAAAGGGCAGATCGAGGCGTTCAAAGCAAGTCCAGGTAAGAACCGATTGTGGGTGGTTCAAAATAAGGGTGTAGTAACAAAGGTTTTTACCAAGGAAAAATCTTGTTTCGATCTCTTCCTGGTGCTTCTATCTAACTTTATAGATCGACTCACGAGGTCTAAGCATTTCAAACGACACGCAACTTTGATAGATTCCACTGAAGATTTACTATTCAAGCGAATTCAGGATTCATGCAATTCTCCCAGATTGGCGGTTCCATCTCCGACTGTGAGTGGTAGTGGCGCAAGAAGTGCAGATGAGGCTCAGAATGGATCGCATGATCACTCTGGGTCTGGCCACAGCACCCCAAATCCTGGCCCCGAACCTGCACTCCCTGAACGAGTCTCTGAGTTTGATCCGATCGCCTATTTTTCAGAGGAGCTTGAAGACTCACTGAGTTGTGATAGTGTTATGAAAGTATTGCTGCGTAATGAAATTGCAAATTTGCCTCCTGAGGCCAGGAATAAAGAAGGTGTAGAACAGATAATCAATGAAAGGGTTGTTATCCCTGCGAACATGAAGGATAATGTAGGTAAATTGGAGTTAATCAGAAATTCTTTAATTACGGATTATAATCGGGATATAATTGAGAAAGCGATAGTCCTGGCTCAGAGTCGTCGCGAGGAGCGTTTAGAATTCAGTTTATTTAGCGAGTCAATCCGTAAATATGCCGAGTTATTTCGTCTTGAATCGATTCGAACTGCCCCCAAGGTCAGAACCTACGCCAGTACCTAGCTCTGCTGAATATTTTAATTAAACAATTTACCTAAGCGCTGCGATCAATTCTTTTGCATCTACGAGACGGACGTCGGGAGGGAGTGTCATGCGGGCTGGTTTCTCGGGGATGAAAAGGACGTAGTGAATCTGAGCATTTGGGTGTCGCTTAACAGGGGGAATCCCCTTGTTTTTTAATTCTTGAATCGTCTTTTCAATCCATTGAACAGTTCCCTTTTTTTCAGTCCATTTCGCTTCGCCAATCAGAAAATGATGTCCGTCGGGGGATTGAGAGAGAAGATCCCATTCGGGGCCTTGTCCTCATTATGCACTCAAACATTATGTTCCTCAGCATAATGTTTTATTGCATAACTTTAAGTCGCTTGTAGTAAGTGCTTTGAGTCTTGTTGCGTTATTTCTGGTGTCACTAGAAAGATTGACATGGGGGGGTAATAACCCCCAAGTTGCACAAAATCATTTGATTCCTTTACTCTTTTCTTCCTTCAAAGGAATTTTTTTATGCGTCTATTGGTGATGCTCTCCTTAAGTTTATCTCTTTCGGCAGGTTCATTCAACGAGGTTGAGCCTTCTACCCCTGAGGAAATCCTCTCCTTGAATTCTGGTCTTTTGATTGAGGGGTATGTTTCTCCTTTTTCAGGGCATATGGTGATTTCTGAGACCGATCTTTCCGTTCGGGGCGCCTCAGATCTCACTCTCAAGCGCAGTTATGTGACCCCTCAGATTCTGGGGTGTTATAAACACAAAAAGAAGGAAGATTTACTTTATACTGGGTATGCGCTTCGGCAATTACAAGTGAAAGGGTGGGTGGTCAATCCTCACCTGGTCGCAGGGTACAATCTCCATTCTCCCTACTTTCAATTGGTGGATCCTCAAGGGTTCGTATTGGAGTTCGCCATTCAAGGAAATCAGGGCGTTCTAAAAACTTCCTCCTACGGGTGCACAAACCTTTCAGGGGAAACTCCTAGCGGCGTGAATGATTTCCGCAATATTCAATTATGTGTGGAAAATAGCCAGATCAAGGTGACGTGGCCTAACGGCACTCAAAGAGAATACTCTCCGCAAGGAGGCACTTATCTCCTTCAAAGAGAACGTTTGCCGAACGGTAAGATGATTTGCTACTCCTATGAAAGGGATCAGATGAAGATTTCCTCTTCAGATCCGAGCGGAAAATATATTTATGGCTCCATCATCGGAAAGGGGAATCAGTACATTGGATCTGATGGGAGAGGGGTCACTTTAGACTTTGAAGTGAAAGAGATTAAGGGGAAGTCCAAGAAGAAGGGGTACCGCTCGACGACTACCTTTTTCCCTGTCATGACTCGATCAATTCATCCCACTTATACAAACACGATGGGATACAACGAGAAAATCCTCCTGAATCAGTATGATGCTCAAAGCTACCCGATTTCATGCACCTATTTTGAGAGGAAGGATGAGCCGCTCCGTTTAGAAACGTTTTCAACCCCTTCAGGGACAACAACTTTTTCTTACGATGGGGTGATCCCAGGAGTGAAGGGGGGATCGACCACTGTCACTCATCCAGATGGAGCTCAGACGGTCTATCGATTCACTTCGATTTATCTGATTGAGGCGATTGAAAATTGGAATGAAGGGAAGCTCGTCAACCAAAAGAAGTTTTCGTATGACTCAAAGCAGCATGTCGAGAGCATAGAAACTCGAGATCAAGAGGGGAACCTTTTAATTGCAAAAAGGTTTGTTTGCGATTTTGCCGGGAATCCTACTCTCGAGACGATCGAAGGGGATTTTGGAACTTTTTCAATCCGGCGGAAATTTGATCAAAATCGGCTCGTATTTGAAGATCGAGACGATGGGTTGCAAACAGAATGGAGTTATCTTGGACAAACATGGCTTCCCACTTCAAAGACGACCTATGAGAGGGAGGGGAGCCCCAGTGATTTTCCCAAAACGGGGAAGCAGCTTCGGAAAACCATCTACCATTATGATGAGGCGAATAACGTTCGGCTGATCGAAGAAGAGGGGAAAACAAGGAAGATCTATACCCTTTATCAAACGGCGCCTCACCTTCATCGAGTTGAATGGGAAGAGATGAGTGATTGGGAAGGGAATCTGATTGACAAAACCCGGTATCAATACGACCAGTGGGGCTACACTGCAAAAGAGGAGCGCTATGGTTCTGATGGGAAACTCGCGTATACGATTGAGAGAAACTATAATGAAAAAGGGGAGCTTCTGAGTGAAACCAATCCTCTTGGCGATGAAGCGGTCTATAAATATGACTCGAGAGGAAGATGCGATTTCGAAGAACCGATCTCAAATGGACTGACAATCACTCGAACTTTTGACGGAAAAGGGCGTCTGAGAATTCTCCGTGAAGGAGACCGAGAAACTCTATTTGATTACAATCCATCTGACGAATTGATTGAAAAAACGGACTTTCTCGGCTATGTCACTCGATATAAGTATCACCCTGTTCATGGGAAACCGATCAGAGTAGAAGAGGGTGATGCCGTTACCGAGTTCCGTTACGATCCGTGGGGCCGGGAAATCGAAATGATTGACCCTTATGGAGCCCAAACAAAAAGGAAATATAACAGCTATGGTGACATCGCTTGGTTGGCTCATCCAGAGGGAGGGGAAGAGCATTTTGAGTATTTTCCGAATGGGTTGCTGAAAACTCACACCGATCCCGATGGACTCATCGCTCAATACAACTATGATGCGCTGGGACGGATCCAAAACCAGCAAGTCGGAAGCTACACAACCACTTATTTCCGTGATGGCTATCATCTCAACCAAGTGATTGATGCCGCTGGCTTTATCACTGAGTACCAATATGATCTCTCCGGAAGAAAAGTTGAGGAGCGGCGTGAAGGGCGGATCACCCGATTTGGATACGATCCACTTGGGTTTTTATCCTCCGAGGAAAGAGGAAATCGGCGAACTGAGTATACGAATGACTTTTTAGGGAGAGTGAGGAAGGAAACGATCGATGGACTCCTGACTACCTTCTGGACTTATGATCGGGGCGGTCAGATCGCAACGATTGAGCGAGGAGGGATCGCAACTTTTAGATATGATGAGCACAATCGTTTGGTTGAAAAAGTCGACCCAGAGGGTTTTAAGACTGAGATTTCCTACCGTAAGGGAGCTCAAACTCTGATCAAAAAGATCATTGATGCTACAGGTGTTGAGACCCTTGAAACCTACGATCCCAAAGGGAATCTTCTTAAAAAAGAAGTGGCTGGGGAAGTAACTCTCACCTTTGAATATGACAAGCTCTTTCGTTTGAAGCGGCAAGATCATCTGACTTTTGGTTACAACGGGAATGGAAAGGAAGAGTGGCTGCAAGAGGCTGATCAGCGGATCACTCGTTGGACCTATACGCTTGGGAATCGTCGTTTGACTCAAGAAAAAGGGGATGGAACGATTCTTCTTCATGAATACGACGCTCAAAGGCGGTTAGAACGGATTGGAAATCGGGAATTTCGGTACGATCCACTCGATCGAATCATTGGAGGGACTGGTTTTACAAGGATCTTGGATCCCTTCGGGAATATCAAGCGGGAAGAGTGGTCGAATGGATTATGGATAGAGAGCGACTATGATGACTCAGATCGTCCCATTTTAAGAACTCTTCCCGACCTGACACAAATTCAGTACGAGTATCGAGGTCCTTTCCTTCAAAAAGCGACCCGACTTTCATCTGCTGGAGAAGAGCTCTATTCCCATACTTATGACCAATATGATCGGAATGGGAACCCCCATTCACAAACGGGGTTTTTTGAGACGATTTCTGATTACGACCATTCTGGGAGGATGACACTCCTTAAAACTCCATACTATTCTGAGGCGGCCCAATACGATCCATTAGGAAATCTGAAAAGAAAAGGGGGATCCGTATACACATATGATGCCCTTTCGCAAATGACTTCGGAGTCGCGTCAATTTACCGCTCGCTATGATATCC
>CAZIML010000056.1:0-5498 GCA_964540255.1 uncultured bacterium | reverse complement strand
AGGAGTTGAACGGCCAGCCGGTAGCCACCGATGCATTGAACCAAATCGAAGGGCTCTCCTACGATCTCAACGGCAATCTATTGAGGACTGGCTTTGTCTATGATGAGTTCGATCAGTTGATAGAATCAGGAGGCGAAAGATCTGTGTATGACGCTCTCGGACGAAGGCTTCAAAAAGGAAAGATTGCCTTTCTCTACCTAGGCGATGAAGAAATTGGGGCCTTTGAAGAAGGGAAGGCAAAAGAGATCAAGATCATCGGGTTGAAAGAGCCGATTGCGATTGAAATTGAGAGGAAACCTCACGCACCAGTCATTGATATTCAAGGAACGATTCGCCTACTCATTGATTCCCAATCGGCGGCGGTCACCCAACGGAGCGAGTGCGACGCATTTGGGCGGGGGGTCACAGATGCGATTCCCTATGCATACTGCGGTAAGCGATATGATCCCAATACGGGTCTTCTCTACTTTGGGAAACGGTACTATGACCCACTCCTTCAAAGGTGGCTGACCCCCGATCCGCTCGGACCCATCGACCACTCCAACCTCTACCAGTATGTGTTCAATAACCCCTACCGATACCGCGACCCGAATGGCGAATTTGCCTTTGCGCTTCCTCTCTTGTTTTGGGGGGCAGAGTTAGCCATTCCAGCCTTATCCGCATGCATCTCAACTGTTGTTTATGGAGCTGCAGCTGGGGCTCTCGCTTATGGAGGCTATAAACTTGTAGAAACATTCAATGAGCAGGGATACCCTTCAATGGGGGATTATTACTCAGGGGACTTAACTCCTTACTTAAATAATTGGTCTTACTCTACGATGAAAAGTGGTAGTGGCACAACTCTCCCACAAAACCCTGATGATTTAGTAAAGAGGCCCGGATGGAAGGAAACTACACATCCTGATGCAGGAAAAAAAGGACATAGAACTTTCGAGAATGAAAAAACTGGTGAGATTATTCGCCATGATCAAGGAAAACCTAATCAAAATGGACATAAAGCTCGAGATCATTACCATCATCAAGTTCCCGATGGGAAAGGTGGGTATAACTACGTTGATGGAAAAGGCAATCCGGTTCCTCCTGGTAGTAAACATGCTCATTTATATCCAATTGAAAGCAATTAATGTGGAAATTTATGGAAGATAATATTAATATTATTGATTATGCTGAATATTTCCATGATGGAACTCTCTATGACATTTGCAGACTAAAAAACGAGATTGCATTTTATATGTCGAGCGCGGAAGTAGACTTGCCCGAGAAAAGAAAAGGATTGGTTTTATCAAAAGACCGTAGAATTCGAGGGATTCTACATGTAAAGAATATTCAAAATATTCATCTAACTGGGGGGTACGAGTTAGACAACCTGTTTAAGCTGTTTAATTTGGGTACAATTTTAGACTTTGAAATTTCGAATAATGCTATTGAGTTAGGGGTTTTATGGGAAAATCATCCTCCGAAGCCTCGCACAGATGAGTTCACAACTATTACAGTGCAAGCAGGTCATATCTGGTGGGAGAATATTCCTGAAAAATAAGATGGTATCAACATTCAGATGCAAAAGGGAAACCCGTTAAGGAGAAAAGCAACCCTTCTCACATCTATCATCCCGACAAAATATGGTGGAAAAAATGAAAAAAGAAAATGCCTTGGGTTTTTCAGATCCACTAGAAAAACCGAATTTGCCTGTGAGATATAATCGAAAGTTGTGGATGAAAGGCTAAGAGGAGCGTATCCTCAATGATTTTTTCTACCAGAAAAAAATCTAACAAAAAGGAATACGCTCATGAAAAAGTTTGTCCTACCACAAGATAAAAATCCACCGATGATTTCAACACGGTCTGCCCTTGATGAGGTTCTCCGAAATGGAGCCCAAAAGCTCCTGCAAGAGGCCATTGAGATTGAAGTAGCTGAATATGTGCGGGGATTCCAGGAGCTAAAAGACGATATGAATCGACGAATCGTAACGAAAAATGGATATCTGCCGGAACGGGATATTTTGACGGGCCTGGGATCGGTCAATATTCGACAGCCAAGAGTCAGGGACAAGAGGGAAGATGCATCCTTCTCAAGCCAAATTCTGCCCAAATATAAGCGGAGAACACCCAGTCTTGAAGCGGCAATCCCCGAACTATACCTGCGTGGTATCTCGACAAATAACTTCTCTGAAGCGCTTGCTGCCCTTTTAGGGGAAAATGCAGCTGGTCTTTCAGCGACCAACATCACTCGTATTAAGGAAGTGTGGGAAAAGGAATATCAATCTTGGCAAACCAGGCGATTCGATGGAATCCGATACGTATATATTTGGGTTGACGGCATCTATTTCAACATTCGATTAGGAGAAGATCGCCCCTGTATGTTGGTGGTGATTGGAGCCAGAGAAGATGGGCAAAAAGAATTCATTGGAATCCACGATGGGGTCAGGGAAAGCAAACAATCCTGGAAGGACTTCTTGCAGAATTTGAAATCACGAGGGCTGATTATAACCCCCTCCCTAGCAATTGGCGATGGAGCCCTTGGATTTTGGTCTGCTCTTGAGGAGGAATATCCTCAATGTCAGCAGCAGCGATGCTGGGTTCATAAAACGGCCAACATATTGGATAAGATGCCCAAAAGTGTGCAAGTAAACGCCAAGAGAATGATCCATGAGATGTACATGTCCCCGACAAAGGAAAAGGCCCTCAAGGCATATGACGAGTTTTTAACCCATTATTCGGCAAAATATCCTGGAGCATGCAAATGCCTAGAGAAAGATAGGGAACAGATGTTCAATTTTTACGACTTTCCAGCTGAACACTGGCAGCACATTCGAACGACAAATCCGATTGAGTCGACGTTTGCAACCGTTCGACAGCGGAGTCGACAAACCAAGGGATGTGGGAGTCGAATGGCTACGTTGACCATGGTCTACAAGTTGGGAACAATGGCTCAAAGTGGATGGCGGCGGTTGAAGGGGTCGAAAATGCTCTCAAAAATCGTTGCTGGAGTGAAATTTAAAGATGGCGAAGAAGTGCTTAAGGAACAGGTAGCTTAGGGAAAATCATTGGGGTGCGCTCCTTGGCTGAAACACAACTTTTGACAATATCTCTTTGCCTGTTGAAAACAGGTGTAGGAAATTCGAAAACGGAAAAACTGGGGAACAATTGATATTCCATGGTGCTAAAGTTTGGCAACACAGACATCAAGGCCATGATCATTATCATCGACCTAACCCTCACAAAACAAATTGGAAAGATGAATATTTAGATGGGGATGGGAATTTAATTCCTGATGGACATGATCTTGCGCATATTTATAGCCCAGACAAAGTATGGTGGAATGGTGATAAGAAAGAACACTTGATTAGTAATTATTTGCCACTTTTTCATGATGGTGCTGTATTTAATATCGAATACGTAAATGCAAACGTCACCATCTTTATGCAAAGCGCGCAAGTTCATCAAGAAGATTTAAAAGACAAAATAGAGCTTTCAAAATATGCCCGCATAAAAGGAAAGCTTCATTTAGAATGTATTCAAACTATATTCATTAATGGATTTCGTTTTTCTGGTACATTAGGAATGGTAGGAGATAAGGGTGGGATTTTTGATTTATTAATCAATAAAAATATGGTTGAGTTACAGTTGGATTGGGTAAATTACCCGCCTAAATCAGCAATTAATCAATTTTCGACTATCAGAATTGAAGCAGAGTCGATTTGGTGGGAGAATATCCCTGATTTATCTGATCCACTTTGGTAGATGAGCCTGGAGAGTTTTCACACAATTGGAAATATTGATGTTTATCCCTAAATATCGCTTGAGACTTACTAAGAAGAGTTTTCCAAACGATGATGTAGCGTGTCTAGGCACCCAACTCATTTCAATCATTGATTTTCTCAAGGATTTTCTCCCAAAGCACGTATGGTATGGTGCAGATATTGATGCGGTGGGAAAAGTTTCTATCAAAGTTGAACTGAAGCGGTCTCAACTGAGTCTTATAGGAACCGATTTTAGCTTGGTTCAGTATTGCTCAAAAATTGACCAATTCATTTGGGGAGTGTTTTTATGTGTTAATAGTACTTTCTTAGGTAAGAGTTTTACTGGCATTGAAATAGAAACGGAGGATCAGTCATTCCGTCCGATAGCTTGTGACGGAATCATATTGGAAATACGTGCGTTTGATACTTCCTACTTCGAAATTTATTCAGCAGACTTAGGAACAATTAAAAAACTTAAAAATAGATTCAATTTCTGCGAGTTTGATAGTCATGATTCAGAATGAATAGGTTCAATGAATCAACATTAGGAATGAATTGGAAGAGAGATTTGTTACAAAACCTGTGAACGGCTGGGTTTATCAATGAGTACCAGAGGAATCCGTATATCAGATATCAAAGATGGCAAGTACATTCGCTTGCGGGATTTATTGCTCCAAATTCGGCAGCCCAGTGAGTTTTTTTGGGCGCTGTTATGGTTAAATGGAACGCCAAAAGAAAATGAAGGCAAGTATCTCGCCGAATTACAGAAACAGGTCAATCAGTCCAAAAATGGACTCTTTCTTGAATTTGAATCGCTTCAAATCATTTCTGAAAAATTTTTTCAGGAAATAGAAATAACCGTTATTGGAAGTAAAAGAAAGGAAAACCTTCGTCGTTACGAAGAAGATAGAGAAATGTACGAATGTTGTGAAATTGTTATTGAAATGATTGATGGTGGTTTTTGGGAAGTTTTTTCCCATAATGGTGAGTTGATTAATCAACTGGAGAAAAAATTTCAAGACACCGAATTGTTAACCTCTGATTATGAAAAAATAAGGTAGTTTAATATTCACTCACGATGAATCAAAAAAATGTTGAACCATCTGCTTTAGATGAGATATATTGGCTTGTTCAGGATAAAAAAATCTCTCCCGAAACTTTTTTCAATTTTCTGGAGCTTTTTTGGCCATCTTTTGCACAAAAAAATGGATTTGTTTTTTTGAAGAACCAGTACAACGATGAAGAATTTCGTAGGTTGATTAACGAAAACGATAACCCTGAATATTGGATGAATTTATGCTTGATCGATGAATATTTTTCAGAACTCTCGAATAGCGAGCAGGAATCGATGAAATTGGTAAAAATTTTGGCAGATATTTGGAAGGTGAAATTAAAGAATGAGTTTTCTGATATGAATTTTGTTGTTGATTGCTTTTTTGATGTTGAGTGTGGAGATTGTGGCTTGACTTTTTATCAAGTACATTCAGATTTTATTACAACGTCAGTACAATTTAAGGGGTTTGCCAACCCAATCATAAAAGAAAATAAGCTAGTGCAATCCGTAAACGGCCTTAGACCGGGGATTCCTAAGATTAGAAAGCCTAGAAATGAGGAGTTACCGAAATGAACAGCCTGCTCCAAGCGCAATCTCGGCCGTATTGAGTCAAGCGAGTCGAGTTTATGTTGATTTGCGGCCAGGTACTTGCTGCTCCTTATACTCAAAGGATTAAAATTGGACATTTCTAAATATACTGATTAC
>CAZIML010000055.1:6242-10566 GCA_964540255.1 uncultured bacterium | reverse complement strand
GGACGTCGAGGAGGGTCATCGGTCCCGCCTTGTAGCTTGTGAGGGCGATATTAAATTCCAATTCAGCCGCCTTTAAATATTCTTCCGAGTCACCCAAATTGGTGGCAGCCGTCTTCACTCCCATGTGAGCTGTGGTGATGTTTTGAATCATTGAAAGTTCCGACTGCATGAGCTGCGCTCTGGAATATTCGACATTCGATTTTGCTTTTTTTACATTATTGAGATTTAAAAAACCTTGAAAGAGGGGAAAGTCGAGCGAGATGGTTGCGGTCCAATGATTTTCTGGCTCTACCAGCCCTCCGTTGAACCAATATCTTCCGGAGCTCAACTGAGAGTTGATCGTGGGGAAGAAGGCTCTTTCTGCTTGCAAAAGGGAAGCTTCTTTCGATCGGAGATCGGCCTGGGCGGCTAAAAAATCTTGCCGCTGATTTTGGGCGACAGCGACCAACGAGTCGATATCTTCCAAGAGGGGATTAGCGATGATCTGATCGGGGAGCGATTGGACCTTAAATGGGATGTTCGCCGGCAATCCGAGATCGGCGGCGAGCTGAGCGAAAGTATTTTCGACCTCTTGCTTTTGGGTCGTTAAATGGATCCGGCTTTGGAGAAACTGGGTTCTTGCTTGGGCCACATCGCCGAGAGCTGCGAGGCCTAGGGCAAATTTTTCGTTCGCTGCGTCGAGGGCCATTTGGGCATTGGCGAGGTTCGCCTCATCGGCTTTGAGGACCGCTTTTTGATAGAGGTAGTTGTAATAGTCGCTCATCACTGTTTGGAGGACGGTTTGGATGTTTTGATTGTGGCTCAAGTCGGCATAGTAGAGGCTTTCTCTTGCGGCGACGCTGGCGGCAGATTTTTGGCCGAAATCAAAGAGGGTGTAGCTCAATACCACATCGGGGCCTGCTTCGGTAAAGTAGCTCATCGTCACTGTATTGGGGGCATTTCCTCCCGCTGAAATCGTCGTTGGACTTCCCGGCGTCGCTGTAGGCACGCCTGATTCTGGAAAGCCCGCTTTTTGGCGAAAGTAGAAGCTGCTGAACGAAATGTTTGGGTAGAAAGGGCTCAGCGATTCTCCGTAGGCGGCAGCGGAGGCTCTTGCGACGGCCCATGTTTGTTTTGTCGACGGGTTGTTTTGAAGGGCGACGTCGAGGAGTTCGGCCAGAGACAGGGCGCACTCGCCGAAGGTTTGGGGGAGCATCGTTTGGCAATATTTGGAGGAGACGAGATTGTTTCCTTTCATCGGAACCCAAGTCGAATTGGGGGAGGCTGGAGCCATCGAGAATGGGTCCCATGCAACGCGGGCGCATCCAAAGAAAAGGAGAGGAGAGATTAAAATGAGTAGCCGCATGAAACTATTACACCCCTAATTGGGCTTCATAGTCGAGGGTGATTTTAAACGCAACAGAGGATCTATACCGAAATAACCTATTATTTCAGAGAGGAGCTAAGTGTATCGAGCTGCTCTATTGTGGGAAAGTCACCAATTTGTAAGGAAGGGTGATTTTCGCGGAGATTCTCCATCGCGGTTCGCAATCCATTAGCATCTCCCACGCAGATCGCCCTGCGCGCCTCGTCGATATACTCCAGCGATTCCCGCAGCACAGACGTGCTTGAGCGAAAGAGAGCTGATTGAGGTTTGCGCAAAGAAATGGGACCTGAGTAGGTGGAGGGATCTGGCTCACAAAGAGAGGGTCTACTATCTGCCAAAGGCGTTTCACCAGTGAGAAAGGCTGAGTATACCTTGCACAACAAGTCTGCTATCTTTATTAACGCCCTAGATTCTACTTGAAATGAGGGCGATGAGCTAGATTCTACTCGAAATGAGGGCGATGAGCTAGATTCTACTTGAAATGAGGGCGATGAGTCAGGAATTGGGAAGGGGAGTTGAAATTGTCCAGCAAGGTGACGTGTATAGGCCGAGGGGGAAAAAGACTTTTCGTCAGTATCCTTAAAATAGACAACGCAACTATCTCCCATTTGCCCCGCTCGAGCCTCTATTGCTTTGATATGGTTCCTTCCTGCCATCACAAAAACTCGCTGATCTGGGAACAACTGGAGAAAAGTGGATGTTGTCGCCAGCAAGGAGGCATTCCGAAGTTCCTTATAACGTTCGTTGAGTGGGTGTACGTAATCAATAAATTCATATAGTTGATCCATTTTCTTGTCTAAAATTCGCGGGATGACAAAATCATCATTTGCTACTGCTTGATCAAGTAACTTCATGTAGCGCTCTACCAAGTCCATATGAGCTACCTGCAATTTCAATATTTGCACTTGTTGTAAAAGCGTTCCGTAATGATCCCAAGAATAGAAGTAAACTTTTTGATAGGTGTCTTGATCTAGGTCCAATTTAGCTAATTCGATAGAGTTGGGAGAGCCTTCGAGCAAGACGATATCTCCCGTTCTTGCGAATTGATTGAGATAGCGGGTTCTATTGCGCTGCATCCCAACATCGGTATGATTGTCACCTAAAAAATGAACTCTTGCTCGATCGATAGGGCATCCAGAGGTTCGTTCAATACACTCTCTGTCAAATGGGGATAGTCTTATCCGTAACGCTCGTTCAACAATATCTGCATACCTGAAAAAGTCATTATGAATGGCCGCGTCAGTATCTTTCCCAAACACATTTCCCGCTAAAGCTTTATCGCGGCATTGCTTTTCCCAGCTTTTCAACTTCTGGAAATACTTTTGATCGGAGTCTGTGAGAAGGCCCCTCTTTTCGGCGAGCTTTTTCACGGCTTCTATCACTCCGCCTGGCCCTACATAGGGCCTGATGCGGCTGGTTCCTGGGCTTACCTGCGTTGCTGCGCGGCTCATCTGATAAGAGTATGTTTCCGAAACCTGCGGCCTCTTCAATGGGGCCGCAAAAGGGTCAAACCGCTCGTCATTAGCATATACGGCAGCAGGGGCTGCTGCACCTCTCGATCGTCTGCAGCAAAACGCTGCAGTCAATCCGCCCACCGTCCATGACCCCCAAGAAGCCGCACCAGTCAAAATTTACCCATAATTAAAGTTAGTTTTATTATGTTGTGTATTATACACTCTTTTTAATTAAAAATACAAGCAGCGCATGTCTCTGTAATCGTATTATTAAAATATCCCCTTTTTGGTGAGTCGCAAGTTGCTGACTACCAATCAGGAGGCGACTGAATAGAGGAGCGTATTTCAGTAAATGCCAAGGAGTTATGTACTCATCGGATGAATAAAAAGATTAGAGGTCTTAATTCTAGAGTCTGGTTGGGAGTATCCGCTGGATATAAGTTTCTACAGGGTGGGGAAAACCTCCTTGAGAAAAAATCTGCAATTATCTCTGCGCTGATCAAAGAAACGAGACGTTGTTGATTGCTGATTTCTTTATAGAAACGCTCAAATACAAATTTTTTCGAGACTTTTTTTTGCAATTCGATTTAGAATCCATGGCCTAAAAAAAGGGAGGGGAAAATGAGTGGAGTTGTTGCGTGGGAGAGGCCTACGCCGATGGTGGTTTGTACTAGAGAGTGTGAATGTAATATAGATCCCTGTAGGGGCGCTGCTTTAAGCGTCTTATTGCTCACATATGGTGTTCTTACCTGTTGCGATTGCTGTTCAGGGAACTGTTTAGATGTTTGCACCTATGAAAAACTCCCCTTTTGCAAAACTCCTCTTGAACCAAACGGGGAGATGGGTGATTTGCCAGAAACAACGTTAGTGGAAATTGATAGAAAGCTTGGAGCAGCCAATGAACAGTTGCTTCAATTAGACGAAGAGTATCGGAGAAGGAAAAGAATCCATCGATGCGCAAGCACCCTCCTTTGTCCCCTTGTCGTTGTTCCTCGAAGTTGCACTGAAATTCTTCATATAGAGGATGATTTTTATCCCAGCCAAAACTCTCGCCCCTCGCCTGAAACATCCCTCGATTTGATCTATCAATTCACCCTTCCTCTTTTGAAGCAAGAAGAGGAAATGGGGAGAGTGGGGTTAAGACAATTCTTATCGCCACCCGAAGTGCAGCGGATGATCGAGCTTGAAAACACGATTATACCAACTTTGAAGGATAAGGCGAGGCGTTACTTTTGAATTGAGAGTCACTCCCATCCGAGAACCTCAGTCGATGGAGCGAAGGGGGTAGCGGAGAGCGAATCCTTCCGATTTGATTTTGTGGGTCGATACCCGTTTGTTCCCAGTGTGAAGGGGAAGATGGGTCGGATCCCATTTCACAAATTGATATTGGAACTTTTGACTCACTGTGTCATAGAGCTCTTTGCGGGTCGGATGATCGTCATCCGCTAAGTTGAAGATCCCTTCTAGATGATGTCTTTGCGCATAATCGATCGCATGGGCCGCG
>CAZIML010000055.1:0-6225 GCA_964540255.1 uncultured bacterium | reverse complement strand
TTTGTGGATCATGTTGGTGAAATGATCGCCTGCTCCAGGAAGAATGCGTCCTTCCATGTTTTTGACCCGCTTCGAAATCTCTCGCCCAGGACCATAAATCTCAGCGAGGCGGAAAAGGCAAACATTCCAACCGAGTTCTTGCAGCGATAGATAGTTCTTCTCGGCTTCAATCAAGATTTTTCCCTGCTCCGATTTCGCAAGAAGAGGACTGGTCTCGTCAACCCACTGCCCTTGGTGATCCCCATAGACCGAAGTGCTACTCGTATAGATGAGGGTGCGGGGGAGATCCATTTCGAGGGCAAGGTGGCGGAAAATTTGGGCCGTGTGAAGATAGGCGCTTTCATAATGTTCGGGGGTGTCGGCCGCCACTGTCACTAAAATAAGCTCGTTTTCAGCGATGAGGGGAATGAGCTCGTCCTCATCGTTTCCTTTGATGATCACTGCTTTCTGGGCGACGCGGGAAAGTTCGTCCACTTTCTCAGGGTCGCGCGTTGTCGCAGTGACTGTATGCCCTTTGCGTCTCCAAATAGAGGCCACTTCCGAGCCCAAATAGCCGCACCCAACAATTCCAACGTTCATGAAATACCTGCTAAGTAACCCATTTTCTCAAATGTTTGCTTCAATGCTTCGTTCTCCTTCTTGTCGAGCGCTCCCTCTCTAGCGAGCCACTTCACATACTCTTTCGGGATCTCAGAGAGGAGCTTCCCCGCATGCTTGCCGAAGGGCATCCTCTGGGCTTGGGGGGTCTCGCTCAAGAGGGTAAGGATCGTTTTTGGATCGAGATCGTCGGTCATTCGACTGAAGACTCGATGAAGGACATAGACGTCGTCGAGCGCCCGGTGGGCTTGGTTCGCCTCAATGCCGTAGGCTTCGCGAAGAAACTGGAGACTGTGTTTCGGAAGGTCTCTCCTATACTTGCGCGCCCATTTCAGCGTGTCGATATAGGTCCATTTCGGAATCTCCAGCCCCGCCCTCTGAAACTCAGCCTCTAAGAAAAGCTTGTCAAATGCGTCGTTGTTGTGGGCGACGAGGATGCACTCAGTGCCGCAAAACTCAACAAATGAGGCAAGCGCTTCTCGGATCAAGGGAGCTTCTTTCACCATCTCGTCGGTGATGTGGGTGATCGCTGTCGACTCGGCTGGGATGGGGCATTCAGGATTCGTAAAGGTGCAAAAGCTCCGATCCCGGCCCGGGTCGTAAGCGGCGATTTCAATGATTCGGTCTTTCCCGGCTTTGACCCCGGTCGTTTGAGTGTCGTAGTAGATAAGGTCCATAAAATCTCTTTTAGATCCGCTCCAGTAAGCCGAATTTCGATTTTTTACTCAACTTTTTCTCGCCGATCGGCTATATTTAGTGAAAATTAGGGGTACTATGAAACGAGTTCTATGCCTTTCTCTTTTAGCGTTGGCCGGTTGTTTCCAAGCCTATAACCCAGATGATGATCTGAGGACTGTTCCAGTCACCAATAACCCCCATGTCGTCCCGAACCATGGCGGCGGTTTGCCCGGATTCGGCGGGGGCGCTCAGCAGGGGCCCTATTGACAACGCTCCTAAACTCAGATAAGCTAGCAAATGGTCGAGTGATGATGAAAAAAGAGCCCTACCATTTATTCCAAGCGGACCCCAACAAGGTCATTGCCTCTTTAGGTAAAGAGGCCCTCGTTGAGTTCCTCCAAAAAATGCTTTTGATCCGGAATTTCGAAATCCGGGGCGAACAGGCTTATCAACAAGGAAAGGTCGGCGGCTTCTACCACTCTTATATGGGACAAGAGGCGATTCAAACAGGCTGCATCGCTGCTGTTGGAACTGAACATTGGTATACAACAACTTATAGATGCCACTCTCTCGCTCTCCTCCTCGGCGTAACCCCAAATGAGGCGATGGCCGAATTGTATGGAAGATCGACTGGCAACGCGATGGGGCGGGGCGGTTCGATGCACCTTTATTCCGATCGGATGTTGGGAGGCCTTGCCATTGTGGGCGGACACGTCCCGATTGCGACAGGCGCCGCATTCAGCATCAAATACTTAAAGACAAAAAATCGAGCCAGCTTCTGTTTTATGGGGGATGGGGCCGTTGTTCAAGGAGCCGTTCACGAATCGCTCAATATGGCAGCTCTCTGGAACCTCCCTTGCATCTATGTGATTGAAAATAATCAGTGGGGGATGGGGACGGCTGTTTCTCGGGCTGTCTGTATGCAGCCGATCGCTGAAAATTTGGCAAAAGCTTATGGAATCAAAGCCTATACGGTCGATGGCTCCGACTTTTTTAGCTGTTATGCTCTCTTCGAACACGTATTGAAAGAGGTTTTGATTGACAATCGCCCCGTTTTGATCGAGGCGCTCACAGAACGATTCCGCGGCCACTCGATTTCTGATCCGGGCCTTTATCGGAGCAAGGAAGAGCATGCGCAGACGATGGTAGAAAAAGATCCAATCATCAAGCTGAAAAATGCTCTGATCGAACGGAAGATCATCACTGAGGAAGAGTTCAAAGAGCTCGATCATGAGCAAAAAGAGATTGTGATTGCCGCTATGAAATTTGCCGACGAGAGCCCCTGGCCCGACACCATCACCCTCGAACAGGGTGTCTTTGCCCCCGAGGAGCCATAAAATGGGAACACAGATTGTAGAAATCCGCGAAGCTTTGCGCCAAGCGATCGATGAAGAGATGACCCGAGATGCGACAGTCTTCATCATGGGTGAAGAGGTGGCTGAATATAACGGCGCCTATAAGGTGACGAAAGGGATGCTCGCCAAGTGGGGCCCCGAGCGGGTGATCGACACTCCGATTGCCGAAAACGGCTTTGCTGGAATTGCGATCGGCGCGGCTCAAACAGGCCTTCGCCCCATCGTCGAATTCATGAGCTGGAACTTTTCCTTTGTGGCGGCCGATCAACTCATTTCGAATGCGTGCAAAGCCCACTACATGTCGGGCGGGCGCTTCAAAGTCCCTATCGTTTTCCGCGGCCCGAATGGAGCAGCGGCTCAAGTTTCCTGCCAACACTCCCATTGCGTCGAGGCTATTTATGGCAATCTCCCTGGCTTTTACGTAATCGCTCCTAGCAACGCCTATGATGCGAAAGGATTGCTCAAGTCTGCCATTCGGTCGAATAATCCAGTCATTTTCCTCGAAAACGAGCTCGAATATGGAGAGAAAATGGAAATTCCGACCGAGGAATATCTCGTCCCGATCGGGAAGGCCAAAGTGGTTCGGGAAGGAAAACATGTGACCCTCATCTCTTATAGCCGGATGCTCAAGTTTTGCAAAGAGGCGGCCGAAGAACTCTCTAAGCAGGGGATTTCTGTTGAAGTGATCGATCTTCGGACGATCAAGCCGCTCGATATTGCAACCGTTGCCTCCTCTGTTCGAAAAACCCACCGGTGCGTTCTTGTGGAGGAAGGGCATATTTTCTCCGGAATTTCGGCCGAAGTGGGCTTCCAAATCATGGAACACTGTTTTGATGACCTCGACGCCCCCCTCATTCGGGTGTGCCAAAAGGAGACTCCAATGCCCTACTCGAAAGTCCTCGAGAGAGAAACAGTCCCTAATAAAGCGCGCATCTTGAGCGCCCTTCAAGAAGTTTTACAATAATTCACCACTTGCTAGACATAATCCATTCAATGTAAAGGATATAACGCATTAATATCGGTTCAAAGGAGAGTGGAGATGGGGCTGGAGAAGAGAAGGGTTCAGAGTAAAATACACGTTACATTTTCGATTCCCGAAGATGTCAATCGACAATTGCATAGGATCGTTCCTAAAAGGGGCCTGAGTGAATTTGTCACAAAGGCATTAGAGGCAGCGCTTGAAGAGGCGACAAGTTCTCTGAAAAAGGCGTATGCAGCAGCCGAACAAGACCTAGATCGGAAAAAAACGATTGAAGAGTGGTCTGATTTAGAGATAGAGGATTGGAATGACTAAATTCCCAAATGGGGAGAGGTCCTTTGGGTCAACTTGGTCCCGACCGTGGAGACAGAGATTAATAAGCGGCGCCCTAGTCTGATCGTCTCATTGGATCAGGTCCAGCGATCGATAAACTCCGTCTATGCGGCCGGATCTCACTTTTGAACCTACAAACGATGGAACTCGTCGACAAAGCACTCAAAATTTCTTTTGGTTTGACTTAATCTCGCTCTCTTAAGATGATTGGAGCGAGAGGTTTGATATGCCGTTTACTGTGACTATGCCAAAACTTTCCCCCACTATGGAAGAGGGGACGATTGCCAAGTGGCACAAGAAGGAGGGGGACAAGGTGAAAGCCGATGAGCTCCTCGTCGAAGTGGCTACCGATAAGGCGACTGTAGAGTATAACGCTCTTGATGAAGGGTATCTCCGCAAAATCCTCGTTCCCAATGGCGCGCATGCCATCGTCAATCAACCGATTGCCATTTTCACAGTCACAGCCAATGAAAGTATTGATGAATATTTGAAAGAGGCCCTTCCTAAAACACCGAAAGCTGAGGTGAAGGCTGAAGTGAGAGAGGAAAAACCGGTCCCAGCAAAAAGTGTCGTCGCAACCGCGATGCAGCAGCCTACGTTTGTTCCAGAGCCCCCTCTTGAAAAGTATGAGTTTCGCTTCCCTGCCGGGAGCATGGGAAGGGTCGCCGCTTCTCCTCTTGCCAAGAAAATCGCCAAGGAAAAAGGGCTTGATATTGGATCTGTGAAGGGATCGGGTCCCGGCGGACGAGTGACCAGTAAAGATTTAGATTTAGCGCAGCCGGATGGGATTGTCTCGTTTGGCAAGAGAGAAGTTCCCACGGAAGTGCCCGGCAGTTACGAAGAGATCGCCTTGACGCCGATGAGGAAGGTAATCGCTCAAAGACTCCAGCAGGCAAAAACCTACATTCCCCACATCTATGTGCGGCAGGAAGTGGACGCCGGAGCTCTTGTGAAAGCAAGGGAGCAGTTGAAAGCGGGGAATGTCAAAGTGACCTTCAACGACTTCGTCATTCGGGCCTGCGCGCTGGCTCTTCGAGAGCATCCTCTGGCCAATAGCGGATTTGATTCAAGTACCCAGTCGATCATCCAGTTTAAAACAGTCGATATTTCTGTGGCGGTGACCTTAGAAGGGGGGCTGATCACTCCGATCGTGCGCCACGCCGATTACAAAAATTTAGGGGAGATCTCCTTAGAAGTGAAAGAACTTGCTGGACGTGCCCGCGCCGGGAAACTGAAGCCTGAAGAGTATAAAGGGGGCTCCTTCACTGTCTCGAATATGGGGATGCTTGGAGTGACTGATTTTGCAGCGATCATTAATCCGCCTCAGGCGGCTATTTTAGCCGTCGGCGGGATTGAAGAGGCTCCGATGGTGAAAAATGGAGCCCTAGTGGTTGGGAAGAGGATGAATTTGGTCCTTTCGGCCGATCACCGGGTTCTTGACGGTGCAGAAGCTGCCAAGTTCATCAAATCGGTCCAAAAGTACCTGGAGAACCCAGCTCTTTTGCTTTTAACTTAAATGTGATTTTGGCCTATTTCGATAAGCTCGTCCATGATCGCTTTTTCCCTCTCCGTCAATCCTCGATCTTGTGAGCTAGGAAAAACCCATCTAAAATAATGACGGGATAGTAGAGAATGTTGTTGATCTCGGAGCCTCTGAATTCGATGCTCAGCACAAGGGAAGCACATGGCGAGTAATTTTGTGAGAATTCTGGGTTCGGTTCTCTCAAGGGCGTCGAACAAAGGGCCAGAGGGCATGCTGCCTATATCGATAGCACCTATAATAGGGCCGTGCCGATCCATATTATGAACTCGAGCTTCTCCCCTCGGCATTGAGGCTCCGAGTCGGATGGACACAACTCGTGGGGCGATGCCAGCGGCAGCAGAAACCCCTGAATTAACTGCTAAAGTAAAAGTGGGCTCAATTTCCGAGTAATGTAGATAGCATTTTACGATTACGATTCCATCAGGTTCTCCCAACACTTGCTGTGCAATCTGATTGAATCGGCCTTTAAACGATTCAATACTGGGGACTCCCTCTTGGGGTAATGATGCTTCGATTCTCAGCCCTGCTGGGAACATTGTTTGTAAAGTTCCTTGCCATCGTCTTCTAATTTCACTACATGTAGCCGAAAGGTTTGCTACGTCTGCTGGATCAAGGAATCGAGTGATCGTACTTATGTGGTCATTTGGTATTGCTCGGATTGTCATATATTCTCCTCTTTGAATTAAGAATATATTATATGTGTTTAATTATTTAATTTATAGTGTTATTCTGATTAAAAT
>CAZIML010000054.1:0-10748 GCA_964540255.1 uncultured bacterium | reverse complement strand
CGGAACCTTCGGGGAATGGGGGAAAGCCTCGCTCTCAACGGAGAATTTTCAAAGCGGTATCTTTCTGGCATGATTACCTATAAAAAGCCCGATTTTTTAGCGATGGATCAAACATTCCGCGCTTTGGGTCAAATTGAGCGGGAATATATTCACGCCTACATCGCTTTCACTTACCGATATGCCAATTTCCTCGAGAAAAAAGTCGACAACCGAAGAAATTTCACCATCGGCCTCGAGGTCTCTCACATCAATGTAGCCAACAGCGCCAGCAACGGAAATTATCTTTTCATGACCGTTCCCCTCCTTGCCCGCTATAACACCACCGACGATCTTCTCAATCCGACCCGCGGCTATTCGATTGTCTATCAACCCCACTTCTACCAATCGCTTTGGCATGGGGCGCAGCACTTCATCAAACAGCGCCTCACGACCTGTTTCTACCTCCCGATTTGGAAAAAATGGCTCATTTTTGCAGGGCGGGCTCAATTTGGATCGATCGCGGGAGCCCGTCAAAAAAACATCCCCCTTCCGGTCCTTTTTTTAGGAGGTTCGGAAGATGATTTGCGCGGATATCGCTATATGACAGTGAGTCCCCTCAACGAGCACAATAAACCCTACGGGGGAAGATCTGCCGTTTTCCTCACAGGAGAAGCTCGAATCCGCTTCACTGAAACAATTGGAGTCGTCTCCTTTGCCGACTTTGGAACCGTCACCTTCAGCGAACTTCCAGAAGTCGATACAAAATGGTACAAATCGGTTGGCGGCGGAATCCGCTACTATACCTTTTTCGGCCCCTTGCGCCTTGATATTGGATTTCCCCTCGACCGACGAGATGGGGTAGATCCCGCCTTTAGAATTTATGCATCGATAGGACAAACATTCTGATGAAAAAATTAGGAATCCTCTTCATTACTCTTTGTTCCCTCACCCTCCTTCTTTACGCTCTTCTCCAGAGCAATCTAGGAAAAACGATGGTGAGAAAAACGATCGAATCAGCTGTGAGCGATGCGGGACTTAACATTCAGATCGACCGGATCGATGGAACGCTCCCTCACCAAATCGACCTCAAAGGGGTCACGATCAACAACGAAGTGAAGATTCAACAACTCTCCCTCCGCCCAGTATTGTGGCGCCTTTTCTCCAAAGAACTCGCCTTTAACAACGTCCATGCAAAAGAGATTTCGATTCAAGGGGGAACTCCGTTCGATTTCGACGGAAAATTCCGGATCAACAAAAAACGAGCCGTTGCCCAAGGAATCATCGACGGCTGGTCTCTTTACGCGAAACTCGACATCTCCGACCGCTCGGCCCGATTTAAGTTTGAAAACCCATTTTTAAATGGAAAAGGAACTGCCCTTTTCGATCCCCAGTTTCAGCTCCAATCGTCTCACATTCAGCTCGGTTCAGACCAACTTCTGTCCAAACTCCCCTTTTCTGCCTCTGGCTTTCTCCTCGCGAATCTTCTCATTCAAAAAGAAGAGGGAGCCTATAAAGGGAGGATCCAATGGAAAATCCCCAATCTAAAAGTGGAAAAAGTGCGCGTCGGGGCGATCAAAGGAAAAGGAGAAGCGGTTTGGGCAAATGGGAACTTAAAAGGAGAAATGAGCGCAGAACCTTTTGCAAAAGGGACCTTTGATCTTCAAATCACCTCGAATCAACTCGTCATCGGAACGACCGAAATCTTCATCGGCAATCTTCAATCGCTTCACATTCCGAGAGCCTACGGGAAGCTCGATCTCAAAGGGGAATGGAAAGAGATCGATCAAGTGCAAGCCCTTTCTCTCAATGGCGAGGCAGCCGACTTTTACTATGGATCATTTTTTGCCCAAAAAGCGACTCTCTACGCGGATCTCTTGAATCCGTTTCATCAACTTTCGGGGAATTTTGATCTTGAAGTAGAAAAAGGAAAATGGCGCGATCTCACTCTAGAATCGGCCAGCTTCGAAACAAATCGGGAAGAGAAGAATTGGAGCTACCGCCTTTTTGCCGAGGGAAAGTGGAACCACCCTCTTCAAGTCCATATGAATGGAACCTGGCAAGATCATTTTAAGGCCCATGTCGAAAATTTGAGCGGCACTTTTTACAATCACCCGTTTGTTCTTGCAAAATCGGTCGAATTTGAGTGGAATCCCGATCAGTTTCATCTTCCCGATGTGGAGATTGAAATCGGGGATGCAACAGCCTATTTTGATATCGAAAGAAAAGGGGATGATTCGGACATCCGTCTCCGTTTTGACCGCCTCCCCCTCGATTTTCTCTCCCTCAATCCCCTCGATGTTCGAGTCAACGGACAAATCACGCTCCAAGCAGAGATCCATGAGAAAAAAAACCGCCTCGAAGGGACTTTGAAAGGGGCTATCGACCAGATGGAAGTCGCGACGATTGCGATGAACGATCGAATCAGAGCCTCCGGCGCCATCGAGGGGACCTTTGATCGCGATCTACTCAAACTCAAAGGGAATCTTTCGGTCTCCAACAATCCCCTCTTTTCTCTCGACCTCTCGTTGCCCATCCATTTTTCTCTATGGCCTTTTGAAGCGAAGCTGCTCACCCACAAAGAAGCCCGAGGGGAACTCCTTCTCGATGGACGGATGGAAGAGATTCTCGACTTTTTCAATCTCGGCCCCCACCGCTTCGAAGGAGAGACCCATTGCCGCCTTCGATTCACCAACACCCTCTATCGTCCCCTCGTCGAGGGAACCATTCAGATCAAAGAGGGCTTTTACCAAAATTATTACACAGGAACTGAGCTTCGCCACATACAAGCCGATTTTCTCGCTGAAAAAAATCAAATTTTCCTCCGTTCACTCACCGCTGAAGACGCCCCAGGAACTGGACGCCTCAGCGCAAATGGGGAAATCGAGCTTCTCCAATCGGATCTCTACCCCTTCAACCTCGATCTCGACATTCAAAATCTCCAATTCGTCGAGATCGACCTTGTCACAGCGGCAGCCGCCGGAAAAGTCCATCTTGAAGGGAATGCCCTTTCAGCCGTTGCGAAAGGAGAAATCGAGATCATTCAAAGCCAATTTGCCATCCCCGACCACATCCCTCGTCCCCTCCCGAATCTCGAAGTCGTCTATCGGAACCCCATCCACCCCACACCGCCTCCTCAAACAGAGTATCACCCCTATCCCCTCTATCTTGATCTTCACGTCCGAGCCCCCTCAGCCGTCACCATTTCTGGGCGTGGACTCACCTCTGAATGGAAAGGAGATTTTCACCTGGGCGGCACCTATACATCTCTTGCCGCCAAAGGAAAATTGGAGCTCATTTCTGGGGAATTCAACTTTTCAACTCGGAGCTTTAAACTGACCGATGGATCTCTCACTTTGTCAGGGGTAGAACATGAGATGCCCTATCTCAATCTCGCGGCGACGACTGAGACAAAAGGGATCACGATCACCGCCCGCCTCAAAGGCCCCCTCGACGACCCCCAAGTCACCCTCCAGTCGATCCCAGCCCTCCCTCTCGGCTCGATCATGTCGTACCTTCTCTTTGGGCAAGACATTTCAGAAATCGGCGGCTTCCAAGCCTTGGAGCTCGCCACCTCGCTTGCAAGTCTCGCCGGTTCAGGACCCGATGTGATGGAAAGCACCCGCCGCTCGCTCGGCGTCGACCGGCTCCGCGTCATCACCGACCCGACCGAAGAAGGAGGAGAAACGGTCGCGCTCCAAGTGGGAAAATATGTCTCCAAAGGAGTTCTGGTCTCCTTCACTCAAGGGGTGGATGAGAGCAGCACCAACATCAGCGTCGAGGTGGAGTTGAAGGGGAATTTCGTCTTCCAGATCGAGAGCGACCAGCACCAAGAGCAGGGAAAATTCACCCTCAAGTGGAACCTAAACTATTAGAGCAGTCGCAGTATATCTCTAATTGAATCTCAACATCGGTTTCTCTTTCGTATAACGGTCTGGTAATGCCTTAGAGGGGCTTCCCTTTTGCCATACCCGAAACTGATATGGGTATTCGGGGTGTTCTTGGGGAGGAGGGATCTCAAGAGTTTCGTATTCTTTCGTGTGATTTTTACCGATTTGATGAATCTTTTCTTTCAGCGCCTTGAATCCCGGCTCTTTTGCAAAAGAAGGCTCGAATAAAAAAATATGGCTCTCGCGGCCGTTAAACACGCATCCTATAAAGAACTGCGTGATTTCTTTCATTTCCTTCGGGTACCCACGGAGTGGTTCAACAAGATTTTCTTTAACGCGAGCGATAGAAAAACGGTAAAAACCGTCTCCGGAACTTGCAACAGGGTTAGTCATGAGTTTCTTTCCTCTTCATATTTACAAGGAGAACGATTTTCTCCTAACTCAGCATAACCGTTCAATCAGAAACGTAACCTACTAGGAATGAAATGCTTAATAATTTTCACTAGACAATCGGCCCATTTTTGGAGTGTACTCCAAATATACGGCTTAAAAACCGGAGTTGACTCTGATTTCAGAGTGAGATAAAATGAAGTTCAACTTCGGATTTGACAAAACCTTATGTTTAAGAGAGATATAGAACAGGAACTCAAAGAGTTAGCAGCTGATTACCCAGTCGTAACAGTGATCGGCCCTCGGCAATCGGGAAAAACCACCTTGGTTCAGCACACCTTTCCTCGGAAGCCATACGCGAACCTCGAAGCCCTAGATACCCGGCAGCTTGCCATGAGCGACCCAAGGGGGTTTTTGGATCAATACCCTCAAGGCGCCATCCTCGATGAAATTCAGAAAACTCCTGAACTTCTTTCCTATATACAGGTCATTGTTGACCAAAAGGAAATGAAAGGGATGTTTATTCTCACTGGAAGCCACCAACTTGAGCTTCATCAAGCGATCACCCAGTCTTTAGCAGGAAGAACCGCCATCCTCACTCTTTTACCCATGAGCCTCCATGAACTCCATCGCGCCGATTTAGATCTCTCCCTCGATGAAACACTCATCAAAGGAGGATACCCCCGAATTTATAAAGACCAACTCGACCCAACAAAAGCGTATAGAAATTATTTCCAAACCTATGTGGAAAGAGACTTGCGTCAGTTAATCAATGTGAAAAACCTCACTCAGTTTGAACGGTTTATCCGTATCTTAGCAGGTCGAATCGGGCAAATTCTGAATATGGAGGAAATAGGAGGCGAGATTGGCGTTTCAGCAAATACGATTAAGGAGTGGATTTCCATTCTTGAAGCTTCATTTGTTGTCTTCCGTCTACAACCATACTTTGAGAATTTTGGCAAACGGATGATCAAGTCTCCTAAGCTCTATTTTATCGACACAGGACTTGCAGCCTATTTGCTCGGAATTGAAAATGAAGTACAGATGAGTCGAGATCCTTTAAGAGGCTATTTGTTTGAAAATCTCGTCTTACTAGAGTTAATGAAAACACGGTTAAATCAGGGACTTGATCCACAATTATATTACTACCGCGATGTTCAAAAAAAAGAAGTGGACATCATCTACAAATACGGAAATGAACTCATTCCCATCGAAATTAAATCGTCAAAAACATTCAACTCAGAGTTTCTAGAAACTATCTATCATTTCCAATCATTGACAAAAGAGCGATCTCCAAAAGGTTATTTGATCTATGGAGGGGAACAAGAACAGCTCATCCACTCCGTCCAGCTACTCAACTATAAACACACAGGAAGAATTGCTACCCTCCCCGGAGAGCAGAGTCATAACTCTTGATTTTAAAAGGGATAAAATATTATATTTCTCCCCTTCATAACTCTAGCATTCACAACGAACTAGAGTTAAAATATTTGTTCGTCTAGCGCCATATTTCCAGGGAAATTATATTAGAGGCGCCAGATGGGTGTAATTAACGGAGGAAAAGATGTCTATAAGTGCAATTGATGACGATGATGATGTAAGGTTCGGCGCAATCAACGCCGCTCTTCCAATGAGCGATACGATCCATGTAAATGAAATGAAACCAGAAGAGTCGGCCCTAGTTGAAAAGACGGGAGCTATGTTTTTGAACCACCTGCCACCAATCGATTCTGCAGGCTCCCCGCCTCTCACGGGAAAAAAGGTTGTTGATCTAACTTCATCAGGATCCATTTCAGAAAAAGCTCTCCAAGACACGTTGAGAAGTTTTGAAGAACATGAAGCCCTGATCCAAAGAACTACAATAGAGAACGCGCTCAGTCTAAACCCAGCATGGGAAATCATTAAACTGGGATTGGCGAAAGAGGCCGAGCTCAGCGCCCGCATTCATAAGCACATCGACGAAGCGGATCAACAGCACCGAAACATTGCTCTTCTTCTCGATTTGAACACCACTTTAAATGCGTTTAATAAGGCCGAGACAGACGAGGAAAAAATTGCTTTTAGAGAGGACGTTAAAGGAAAACTTGCGAAACTCAAAGAACAAGGAATCGATCTTTGGAAAAACAAAGAATTCAATCTCACTGAAGAGTCGAGCGCCGAGCTAAAATTGGAAAGTAACCCGCAAATAGATCAATTGCGCTCAAACGTCCAGAGAATTTTCACGATTCACTTAAAGATCCTTGGAGACCAAGGCGGTTCAATCATCGAGATCTTGAAAGAAATGATTAGAGATGTTGACAGGCTCGTTAGAAAAACGAATGAACGCCCCGGTTAAGATGGATAAAGATCCGACCCTCTCAGACGAAGGTGTGGAGCAGTTTTACGCTTACGGCTTCGCTCAGTATGGGACCGGAAACTGGGGTGAGGCTGCAGATGTTTTCCGTGTTCTTTGCACAAGACGACCTCTGGAGCCTCGGTTTTGGTTTGGTTTAGGAGCCACGTTGCAAGAAGCGGGCTCCTATCAGGACGCTCTCTACGCATGGGCCATGGCCGCTTTGCTGAAAAAAGAGGACCCATTTCCCCACTTTCACGCAGCAGAGTGTTGCTTTTCTCTCCGGATGAAAGAAGATGCCGCGAAAGCCTTGATTGAATCCGAGCTAAGAATACCAAAAGAGGAAGATCATCCCCTCAAAGTAAAGATTAACCTCCTTAAACAACAGTGGAGATTGTAGCATGGATCGAGTCAGAAGTAGAGACGATGTAGAGCCAGTCCTTCGAAGCGGGGCGGCTTATTCACCGCCATTGATTCCTATTCCTCCTCAAGGAATTTCAGGCAAGTCATCCATCGCTCCATTGGATGAAAGACCAGAGCCCCCAAAGCACCGCCCTGCTCTACCAGTTCCACAGCTCAGAGCCATTCATTGTTATCAGGATGGCGAAGAAATTGCCGATGTGGAAGCTGAGGTTTTTCATGACGGAGTGACCCTGTCGCGTAAGGAGATTGAAAGATTAGACGCATTGAAAAAGCAAGAATTTGAAGAGCTCAAAAAACAAACCAATTCCCAATCGACCTGGGGAACTTTGGCGATTGTCGCTCAATATATTACAAACATCGGGATCATCGCTTTCGGCGCCTCTACCGGGGGACTGGCTGGAGCATTGTTGGTCGGTGCTGGGGTCGTTGGACTCACGAGCCGAATCATACAGGACACTGGCTTATTGAAAAATGCGATCGCTTGGTACACGAAATCTCAAGAGCTCCAACGACAAATTTCCCATAAGATTGAAATGGGAATGCTCTTCTTGCAGATGGGCATGGGATTAGCGGGTGGAATTTGGGCAGCTCAATCCGAAGCCCTCACAGGTGCGATCACTACACTGGGCACCGCTGCCAATGTGGCCGGAAATCTAGGGATGTCATATCACGACAAACAGATGGCTCAAATCCGCAAAAAAATCAGAGAGATTGAAACCAAGATCTCGCTTCAGCAACACACCCAATCACAGATGACTCAAGACATCTCAAACTCGATTGATAGCGAGCAGCAAAAGGCTGATGCGTTAAAAAGTATGGTTCGCTCACAACAAGTACGTGTAGATTAACCCAAATTAACCCAGATTAACAAGGGGCCGAATATGGCAGAAACAAGAATCAACCAAACAGCTACAACAGCTCCACTAAAGGAGATCGGATCAGCCACGCATGTGAGCGATCGATCAGACAGCCAAACCATTTTGGGCATTGGTGCGATCGCAAAACCGATCATCGAAAGCACGATGATTAAAGATGCTTCAGCTCCCTCTTTGAATCATCGAGTGGCAACAGAAGCGGAGCAAATCGTTGAAATGGCACAAAATATTGAAAAGCAATTCGATAATGTGCCCGCAGAAATCCGCTCTACAGGCTACATGGTTCGTCTGAGAACATTGGTCTCAGACATTCTTGAGCAATTCACTAAAGTAGCCGAAAATGAACGGGCCCAAAAGGAAAGGTACAAACAAGAATTTAAGCAATCGAATCTTCGTTCCGGAGATTTGGGTGTCGAAGTGGGCAATCGAAGCTTTTACTCTTCGGTCGCAGCCGTTGGCGCGATTGCGGGTTCAGTGGCTATCCCCCTCTTTTTCCCAAAAGCCCAACACAGCAAACCATTTCTCGAATATCTGGCTCGGGAAGGGGCAACTCATATCGCTACCGGGTTCAACGCGAGGACAAATAGAGAACAAAAAATTGAAGATGGAAAAGGGCAAATCGCATCGCAATATCTTGGGTCTTTATTGAACAAAGGGCCAGAGCAAAATAAAGAGCTCTATATTCGCCTCCTCGATGAAATTTCTCAGCTCTTGAAAAGAGCTGCACAAGGGCAGTAAACCTTACGAAGACGGACCCACTCGCCCCCTCATTTATCTATTGAGGGGCGTATCTCTTTGCTCGGGCCTGGCGACTCATCAGAGTCTCTTCCCCGTTTTGAGCTCCTCTGGGATTCTGCTCTCCTTTGTAATTCAGCTCTCCTTTTGATGAGCTGTGCCATTATAGCCTGATGCTGAGTGCGAAGCTGCTGATTTTCATGTCTAAGTTGAGTCTCTTCCTTCTTCAACAAGTGGACAGCATCAAAGATACGCTCAAGCCTCGTCACGGGATTGAGTTTTGCATTAGCCTCATGGGGAAACAAAAACACATATAACTGGTTAATCAAATAATTCTTGAGCGTATGATCTGGCAAATTAGGCCGCCGCTCCCCATCACTGTGCTGAACCGGTCCGACAGCTTCACTGCCGTCAGATTGGGAATTAGGGTTTAGAGGTGGGTTTTCGATACCCTCAGGATGGATCGCAACCGAGATTGACCCCACAACTTGTTGAGCTGTCTGATCTACCCGATCCATAGTACAGTTTACAGGTTGAGCTAAACTGGGTGATTCCTCTCCTGGGAAATGTAAAACACCCAATGAATTGAACCAAGCATTCCAACCTGGGGATTCCGTTCCTGGACTCAAGTGTATCGACATAAATGCCTCATGATTGGGTTAATTTTACCCCAAAGAAGTTTTACAAATGGCTCTTCTTTTCCAAAGAAGAGCGACTGGGGCAATGAGGAGGAAAAAGCCGCAGGCCACCATTGACGCATATTCCAAATGGCTTCCCACCTCCGCATCGGGAGGGGGTTCAAGGCCGAAAAAGAGGGTGAGCGCGCAGCCGAAAAGGCCTGCGATACAAGAGAAACTTCTCATCCCCTTAGGAACTTGGTAACTATTTGAAGGCCTTCCAAGTTTAAGGGCGGCGAGAAAGAGGAGGACATACATCATCATGTAGAGTCCGGTGCTGATCGCCATCAAAAACCAATAAAAACTATTGATGCTAGGAACCAGCTGCATCCCAAGACAAAATAGGGAGACGAGAACTCCTTGCGCCACGAGAATCCGAACTGAAACTCCATGCCGATTTTTAGCTAGAAAATAAGAGGGTAAAAAGCCATGTTCCGCCGCCTGTAAGAGTCCTTTTGCGGGAGACAAGAGCCAATTGACCGAACCTCCGATGCTCCCTACCATGATGAGGAGGGCAAGAAGGGGGATCAAATAGGGGATCTGGAAGGCAGTTAAAAAAGTGGTGAAAGTTTGCATTACCCCACCGATGAATTGGATCTCCCCTCTTGGGATCACAATCGCAATCGCAATCGCCCCGAAAAAAAGGGTGGAGAGCAAAATCAAGACCGAATAGCCGATCGCTTTGGGAAAATTTTTCTTTGGATTGTCGATATCTCCCACATGGACGCCCGAGAGCTCCATTCCGAGGAAAGAGGCCATGATCGTCACCAAGGCTGCCCCCTGCTTCATCCAATCTCCTTGAGGCAACACCCCTTCATATTGGATCGCAATCGGATTTCCGCTGAAAATCCACCAGCCTCCTAGGGCGATGAGAAAGAGCATCGGAACCAAGGTACCGATCGTTCCGCAAAGAGCGTTGAGGCGGGCAGAGACCTGGATTCCCCTGAGATTGAGAAGTGTGAGTCCCCAAAAAACAGCAAGAGTAGAGACGAGAAGAAAAATTTTATTTTGAGCGAGACTCGGATCGATCAAATAGGCGGCCGTCCCGGCAATGAAAAGGAGCATCGTCGGATACCAAACCATCGTGTTGATCCACTGGAGCCAAACAGCCAAAACCCCCGTCCGATCCCCAAAGGCTGCCCGAATCCAATAGTAAATCCCCCCCTTTTCAGGGAATCTTGAAGCGAACTCGGCCGAAATAAAGGCGACCGGAATTAAAAAAATCGCTGCAGAGAGAAAAAAGAAAAAGAGGAGCGAGCTCCCAAAGAGGGCGGTGGTCGGCAGCGTTCGAATACTGTCGATCGCTGCGACAATCAGTAGGACTAAAGAAAATAGAGAGATCTTGCCGTTCATAAATTGAGCCGGTCATTATAGCAAAGAAGGAAATGGTCTGCATCAACAAACTGACGCAATGAGGAAGACCATTTATACCACCCGCGATCTAAGTTCG
>CAZIML010000053.1:0-10798 GCA_964540255.1 uncultured bacterium | reverse complement strand
CCGGAGACAAGGCATTTTCTAGAGCCACCAACAATTTCTCTCGCTCAAAGGATCGATATCTCCTGGTTAAGAGAGGCCTCAGTCCTTCAGTCATCGAGATTACCTCCCGACCGCTACAGCCTACTATACTTGCCGTTATAGCTGCCGTCTCCAACGCAATTTTAGCCAGTCTCTTCGAATCCTTTTGACTCATTTCAGTCATCTTTCGGCAGCAAAATCGGGAGCTACATTCAAGCCTTGAACGATCGGATGGATAGAGGAAGTCATCAATCAATTCAGGCAAGCCGTTTATCTCGAGAATGCGTTCAATTCGTATCATAGGGGGCGATGATACCACAACTGAATTTTATTGAGTACAGTGTAAACTACGGTGTTCTTTTAAATTCCAACGACTAGAATGGATCCCCAAAAACAGGAGGAATGCATGAGCGCGGTGAGTATTTCTAAACTTGGGGAACAGTTTTCTCAGGCAGCTACAATCTCTTCGGAGGAACTCCCTCAAGAACTATTGATGGAACTAGAAAAAGCGGGATGTCAATTAGATCTCAAAAGGGTCGTTTTTGGGCCGAGGGGCGAGTCTTGGCCTGTAGTCACCCATCCCAGGAAGCCCATCGTAATCCAGAGATGCGCAACTGGCGTCCCCGGTTCTTTTGGGATGGGGGGAGAGACGGTGAAAGAATACCTGCAATCGGTCCTGTCAGCTCTAAAAATGGAACCTGCTATGCGTCCAGCCCCACTTGCGCCTGCAATACTTCCTCCCGTTGATCGAGCAGCTCCGGCCCGGCAAGAGGAACAGCGCCACCGAATCCTTCAGCATTTTTCAACCATTTTCCCGGGTAAGATCTCGATTGTTTCCAGTGAAATGTCCCTAGAAGATTTTCAACTGCTAGGTTTTTTTAAAGGGGATCACCCTCGCCCCATATCGAACCGGAAAGCAGAAGACTATTTGGGGTCCGAGCTTTTTTGTTTTGCAGGTGGGCTGATGGGAATTGTCAAGGATGGGAAAGTTCTCGGATACAGCAAAGGACTCGAAAAGGCTCCCTCAGTAGGAAAAGGCCTTTATCAACATAAAAACTCTTCAAGAGACGTTCCTTTTGTTGGAGCGGTTGTATGCCAGACTTCACTCAATGACCTTCGGACATTGGAAGCAATCACCCCCTACCTAAATGGAATGGAAAACGACAACAGGTAAAATAACTGACCCATCAAACTCAAAACAATAGGAGTCATTGAACTACTATGGCAGAACAAACATATTTACCAAGAACTGCATTTCGCGCAGACCAGAGCCAACGTTCGTTCGTTGCACTTGAACTCAATCAACACCCGAGCTAGAATTTCCAGCTTAAATCATCTTAGGAGTCAATATGGCATATCCTGCAACGCCCCCAGGCGGACTTTCTTTACCCCATTCTTATGTTCCCCCCACATTACGTTCTATCTTTGCCGAGAACGGGGATGAGTGTGTCCCTCATCCTTTGGCCCGTAAAATCCATTCAGGAGGTCATCGGTTCACTGAGAAAGCTAAACGGGAGATCAAAGCTCACGGTCTCGAAAATCGTTGGGATCTCTTCTGGATTGAAGCACCGGATAACGACACCCCCCTTCATAAGGCCGCGCGCACAGGTCAGAGGGTGGCCTTGAGAACGTTGATTCAAGATGCGCGCCCCGAAGAGCTTTATGCACGAGATGGGAATGGCTACATCCCACTTCATTGGGTGACGAAGGCAGATGATGCACAAGCTATGCTCAATCGGATGCCGATCGATGAATTATCTGTTGAAGCAAATCATGGATGGACCCCCCTCAATCAAGCGATTGCGGCTAGGCTACCTGAGGTGGCTTTAACACTCATCCCAGGGATGCGTCCGGATCAGCTCACAGTTCCAACCGCTGGATGGAATAAGGGATTCACGCCGTTACTAGGTGCTGTTTCAGACGACCAATATGAGGTTGCAATGGCTCTCATCCCTCGCCTCCCCCTTGAAGCGCTCTATATCCAGGATAAGGATGGAGACACTCCTCTCTGGCATGCCTGCCAGGGGTTTGAGAATGACCAAAAAATCGCTGTAGTAAAAGCCCTTTTAGACCGAATTCCAAAAGAAAAAACCTCTATTCCATCAAAAAACGGATGGACTCCACTCCACGTAGCCGCCTATTATGGATTTACAGAGACTGTCAAACTTCTCCTCAGCGAACTGCCTCATGAAGCATTACTGTTGCAAAACAGTAGAGGAGAAACCGCTCTGGAGCTAGCTCAAAAGGAAAACCATCTTGAAACTGCTCAGGTGATTGCGCTGGCGATGGAGAAGCCTCCTGCATAGAGGACGGTCAGAGATGAAAGAAGTGAACGATTTTATTCTCTGCCACAATACTAAAAACGAGAATAGAATCAAGTACATTGCCAGCCCACTGGTTGATACTTTTAAAATCACTGAATTCTGGCACTTTACCATCAAAAAAGATGGTTCCTTTAGTTATTTAGCGAATACCTCTGATATCACTGATTATTACTGGGGAAGTCGCTTTTATCTGAGGTGCCCCATATTTAAACACCCAGACATCATCAGCCCCTATATTCTTCTTTCGAAAACCATTGAGCATGAAGGTTATAACTATACTCAAATGGAGATGAAGAAAAAGTACAATCTGCAATTTCCCTTTATTATTGGTCAAATAAAAGGAGACTCCTATCACGGATTCGGTTTTTCGACACGAGAACCTCATTTCCCTCTAGATAGTCTATGCACCAATCATCTCCCCGCTTTGACTTATTTTTGTGAATATTTTATGAATGAGACAGCACTGATTGAACAAGAGATGCTCAAAGAGCATTTTGATTTAGGGGCTCTGTTAGGACCTGGTTTTACTCAACCCACCCATTTTTTACCTGGAAACAGTATTTTGGTGAAAAACTTCTATGGGAAACTAAAGAGTAGAGGAAAAAAAGAAGTAAAGTTGACACGAAGAGAAAAAGAATGCCTAGCTTTATTCATCGAAGGGAAGGTTTACCGGGAAATTGGAGAAGAACTGGGACTTTCCACACGAAGCATCGAATCCTATTTTTTTAATATTAAGGGAAAATTGGATTGTCATACAAAGTCAGAACTGTTTCAATATACTAAGGAGCTGCAAGATTTTGGTTTATTAAGAATCCCGTAAGAGGAATTTTATGACAAGAACTGTATTGATCACTGGAGCCACTAGGGGAATCGGACTCGAAGTCAGTAAAAGATTAAACCTCTCTGGCTACCGAGTCATCGGCGTTGGGAGAAGCCCCTCCAGCGATCAGTTCCCGGGAACCCTCTTCCTTGCAGATCTATCTGATATTAAAAAAACCGCAGAACTGATCGAAATCATCGGACAGAAAGAGCGAGTTGAGGCGATCATCAACAATGTCGGCATTGCTCACCCCCAACCCATTGGATCTATCGATTTAAAGAAGCTCTTCGAAGTCTACGATTTGAACGTTCGAACGGCCGTTCAGATCGTGCAGGGATTTGTCGAATCGATGAAAGAACGACGTTGGGGAAGGATCCTCAATATCTCCTCTCGAGCGATTCACGGGGTAGCGAATCGCACTTCATATGCAGCTGCAAAATCAGCCTTAATTGGGTGTACTCGCACTTGGGCGATAGAGCTTGCTCCCTACGGCATCACTGTCAATGCAATCGCCCCCGGGCCCATCGAAACCGAGTTATTTAGAGAAAAACACCCGAAGGGTAGCTTTGAGGAACAAAAAGTGCTCAGTTCGATTCCGATGGGGCGAATCGGCAAACCCTCCGATATCGCCGCCACATTGGAGTTTCTTCTCTCAGAAGATGCAAGCTTCATCACCGGGCAAACAATTGGGGTTGACGGAGGCGGAAGCTTGCTGAACATCTAACTCATTCATATGCAGGAGGTTGATCAGGCTTATGAGGCTGAAAGAAGCTGGGAGCCAAAGGCTTCGCTTGATCCTCAATTCTTTTTTGCCACTGTTCGATCACCCGACGAGCGGTCGGAAGAGGGAGGGACATCAATTGAGTCACCGACTCAGGAGAAAGCCTTCCTGATTCCACAAGCGACTTCATGTGCCGCTCCTGATCTAGCGCCACTAATGCCCTTTCGATCGACTCTTTGGCTACAGGCAACTGAGGATGCAAGGCCAAAAGCGCCTGGATCCTACCGATCTCATCGCCTAATCTTCCTGAGTACAACGCATCAAGATATCCCCTTTTCAACGAATCGAACTCATTCGTATCGACGCATTCGTTCGTGATTCCTCTATATCCTTTCAACCGCTCAGCATAAGCGGTGCCTCGTTGGACTGAACGAATGTCCATATCCTGAACACACCCCGCAATCAACTTAGGGAGGTAGCTTTATTTGAGAACCCGATCAACACGGATCTTTTCTAGAATTTTTTCGAGTCTTCTTTTTCGCTCATTGTTGGGAGTTTTGAGAAGAAATGCGCATGTGGCTAAGTGAAGATAGACTGAATCGGGTTGACCTGGGTCTGTTAAAAATCCATCAAAAAAGGCGGCTAAATTTCTTAGGCTCTTCTCCGAGTTAGACGAGGGATAGTTCCCCATCACAACTAATGCTTGAGCCATCAATTCCACTTTTTCAGGAGGATCATTATAGCGAGATGATCGGCAAATTTCGTGTATGAAGTGGGTCGCTAGATCCTTCTCGCCAAACCGCAATGCAGATAGCCTCTCCTTGTTTCTATCGAGTTCTAGAAGGAGAGACTGAACCAATCGAGCTTCCGAAGGGGAGCGCAACGCATCCAAAATCTTTCCCCAGAGAAGACTGGCGGTTTCAGCCTTTAATTCGTCTGGATGAGCTGCGATCTCAACGAGCCATTCAGTCATCCGCTTTCCGAGAGGAGGTTTCCATATCAGTGAAGAATCCCATATCTTGACCAACTTTTCGAAAAAGAGAGGGTCGAATTGATCCATTCTTTCTGGGTGATCCGTATCACGAGGACCTTTTTGAACTTTCGAATAAGAGTCGCGCAAAGAAACTAGAGCGTCGAACTTTGCCACCGAAGGAGCTTTGGCGAACCGATCCGTTAACTCTAGAACCTTCTTGCGATAATCGTAAAATGGCGTGTCAGAACCGGCCAAAATCACATCCGCTCGACGAACCGCATCAGCAAGAGCCGCCCAAGATTGATCCTCATTTCCCAACGTTTTAACACTTTTGGTCAAATCGAGCGTTGAAACAACTCTAGCGTTGATGAGTTCCTCTCGCTGCAGGGCAGGGAACGCTTTGGCAGAAACCTCTTCAGGGCGGATGCTCGTTCCAGTAAGAATGATCGATTTTAACATTCGATGCCCAGATTCTAGACAACGAGGAGTCAGTCGAGTGCAGCCGGTAAGATTCAATGTCTCTAAACGAGGACATTCTCTCAGCGCTCTCTCCACCGACGCATCATCTGTCGAATCTTTTTGAACACTCAAGTCTAACGATCTCATTTCAGGGGCACAGCGGCGCAAAAGTCTCTCGCCATTTACCGAATAAGTTTGTTGAAACAGTCCATTCACAACAATCGCGCGCGTCTCCATCAAAAGAGCTCGGTTCGCTTCAGTCTCGGGAACCTTTCGAAGGAGAATATCAAGACCTAATTTAGAGGACATAATTTCCCTGAAAAGATCGCGAAGGCTCTCATTTTCACTAAATGCTGGAACGACCAATTCTCTTTCGATTCGGGCGATCTGTTCATCTACCTCAGGGGACTCTTTTGTTGAACGACCCCCAAAGAAGAGTCCAGCAGAACCAGAGAAAAGTCCCGTTTCGCTCATACCCCACTGCTCATCCCGGCCGATTTGTTTGACGTATCGTTCTCCCCACGCCTTCAAACATTGTTGAGCGACCTCTTTATCTCCAACACGTCGCGCCGCCTCATAGAGAAACAACCCATTTTTCGCCAACGTACTGAGTTTTCCAACCAGTCCATCCAAAGTTTCTGGCGCCAGGTCGTTGAGGAGATGATCCCCTCCTTGAAAAGTTGAAAGACATCTATAGATCCGTTCACCCTGTTCCCCTTGAGAGCAATTGGGTTGAAGCTGCCTGCTTTCTTCATGCACTCCTCTCAACGCTTGTAAGAGATGAGCAAAATCATGTGAAACATTCCCTGGCTGAGCCATATAAAAACTCCTGGTTGATTTTTTGCCCACGAGTTTACCACCCATTCCAAAACAAAATACCGTAGATACTACGGTAATAACCCGAGGGGTTAATAACAAAACCTCTTGTCATCAAATCATGGTGGCTTCATAATAGTTGTATTACACAACCATTTTGGATGTTATGGAAAATCTTTCAGACACTCAAGTGAACCTTCTGAGACACGATGCAAGGAGTCTAGTGAGAGAGCTAGGGCTCCTGAATGATGCCTATTTTGAGATTGGGGTTACATTAGCCGAAAGACACCTTCTGATTGAGCTTACTTCGAGCCCCTGTTCCACAATGGGGGAAATAGCCGAGCGATTGCTTCTAGACAAATCAACAGCAAGCCGCCTGATAGCCAGAGCGATAAAAAAAGGGTATGTCAAATACACCTCTGATTCAAAGGATAAAAGGAAAAAATGGATTCATCTCACCGAGCTTGGTAAAAAGACCCTCGAGGCATTTGAACCGATCGCTTTTCAACAAACGAAACAAGCTTTGCTGGCTCTCTCTAAGGAAGAAATTGAACAGGTCTGCGAGGGAGTCGCTCTTTACGCGAAAGGACTCAAAAATTCCCGTTTATCAAAAACCGGAGTGATTCAAAAGATTCCCTCCCCTATCGATTCATCAATCTGGGGCGTTAAACCTATTTCTCCAGGAGATGAGGAAGGACTCTATAAAATTTTCAAAGAAGTGATCGATTCAGGGGATCAATTCCCCTACGATTCCAATTCAATTCAGGAATTTCATCGACGATTTCTCGAACCTCAGTCGCAGGTCTACGTCACCCATTCATCGGAGGGAGAAGTGACCGGTGGGTTTGCGATCAAACCCAACTTTTGTGGCAGAGCGGATCATATCGCCAATGGCGCATATATGGTCAAGAAAACTCATCAAGGTCAAGGGATTGGGACGCTTCTTGTCAAAGCCTCATTAGAAATCGCTAAAAAACTCGGATTTAGAGCGATCCAATTCAATATGGTCCTCAGTCAGAATCTGATTGCGGTCCGGCTCTATCAAAAATTAGGCTTTTCGATCATTGGCACCATCCCTGAGGCAATTCGCAATTCAGATGGCAGCTTTCAAGACGGGTATATATTTTATCAAAAACTATAAGGAATTGATTTATGACAGATGAAAAAGAGATAGTTTCTAAAGAAGAAACATTTGATAAATTAGAGATTCGGCTGGGACGTGTCCTCAGTGTTGAGGAAGAGCCCTCCGCGCCTAAAAAAGCCTATTGGTTGAAGATTGATTTTGGGAAATTTGGGGTGAAGACCAGTGTGGGTCGATTCACACAGCATACCCCTGAAGAGATCAAGGGAAAACTGGTTCTTGGGATCTTAAATTTTCCTCCAAGACAGATTGGAAATGTTCTTTCAGAGGTTTTGACTTTGGGAGTCCAATATCCCAAAGCAGAGAGTGGGGAGGCTACGTTTATCACTCCATTCGCCGAAGCGAAGATCGGTGGAAAACTGTTTTAGGTGATTTGCCGTCAAGGGAGCTTCGCAGCTCCCTTTTTGTTCAAGTATGCCTCTGCCAGTTTATGCAAAGTGATGTATTGACCCAACTTAGCGACACTATGGACTCGCTGCAAAGACAAGCGGTAGACAATTTCTTCAATGCTGAAAGGGAGTCCGCTATCAATTGCATCAATGATCGCAAGACTTGCTAGAAAAGTACCCGTGCGGCCAACCCCAGCGCTGCAATGCACTGCAGCGAGTCCATCTTCTTTATCTAGACCCTCTCTGATTTGCAGTGCGAGAGCTAGCAATTCTTCAGGATCGACACCGTGGTGATCGCGCCAATGATCCATATGAAATGCCTCCACAGAATATACTCCCGTATCTGTCGGGATATCCAAATAGGCATTCCCATTGGATTCTCTGATCAGCCCGTCCCAATAGGAGTGGCATTTTTTTGCCCAAGCTTCGTGGGAACTCGTCAAGCGGACCAGATGAGTGACGTGTTGAGAGGTCAAAAGTTTGAAAAACTTGAGAGTATCTTTAGATCTAGGCCCTTCGCAAGCGATATAGCAGCGACCTCCCAAGCAGATCGTGCTGGCATTATAGTAGGGTACGGTATTGTTGAACTCGAACGCAACACAACCTGGAGCTCTTATGAGATCTTCTGCAATCAGATTTTGGGCAAATTCATAACCAGGTGTCGACCACATGGAAAGGCGTGTGTTCTGAATATTCTCGAACTCCTCCTTCAATTCAGCATCGGATTTAGCTGCTTGGAATTTCTTAAATTCTCGACCAGCCTGGAATGCCTCCCATCTGGTTTCTGCTTGGGTTTTGACTGCTGAGTAAGCTTCAGGCTGATTTGCTCGAAGCGAGAAAACAGCAAGGAACAGAAAAATGGCAGCTTGAAACATAGGGAAACTCCTTATTTAAGGAGGAAACTCTAAGCTAGTTGCCTATAAATGGCAACCTGACTAAGGAAGACTTAAAAAAATAGCATTTAATTGGCCTTCTCAATAGAATCCTTGCCCAAACCAAAAGCATGGAGACGCGATTGATTCCCTCCCACACTCACCATCATCTCCCACCTTCAAGGACATGGGGTGAATCAGCTTCAAATTTTATCGATGGGTATTTCAAACCCCAATCATGCACTACTTTAAAAGTCATCTCCTATGCGACTTTGATTTTTCCACTGCTCATTCTAATTGCAAAATGCATGATAAAGTTTAAACAATCAGCAACATCTGTTCAGAGGACCTCAATGACATCTCCCATACATCCAAGTCGTCAAGAAGCTGACAATCCCCCTTCCCAACCTGCTCCTGACCTATCGATTTTCAGGAGGGTATGGAACTATTTTTATCCACCGGTTCTCCCGCCACGTGCCCCAAGAGTCATAACACAGCTCCATCCACCGAGCCCGATCAGGCTCGAGAAAACAGAAAGACCTGCCGCAACAGTTTTTACACCAATTGAACCTCTCTATATTCGACCGACACCGCCCACATTTGTCCCTTATTCAATCAAAATCTCTCTATTGAACCGTGAAACTAGGGACTTTAAAATTAACACTTTGGAAGAAGAGGAAAGGGCCATCCAGGAGCTCACTATGCTTCTTGACGAAACTTTAGATCCCATCCGCATCCTCGAAGGGATTCATAACAAAGAATTTTCCGAAGTAATGAAAAGTTCTCGGCCTGATTTTATGAGGGTAAGAGAACTCTTCGAAGAACATTTCGCCCTCTCTGAACCGAGCTCTTATCAACAAATCATCACTCCTAAAATTCTCAAAGAAGAAGACTGGGGGGATGGGGTTACCAGGATTACCTATCAAAATGGGAAAATAAAAACCATTCTGCAACCCTACTCAGAAGTGCGCCATCCATGGGCAAGAAAACTGATAGAACAAGGAATAGAGCTCCCTCCGAATGCTAATGAAGAGTTGCAGAAAGCGCTACCTAAACTGATGCAGCCCAATGGAAATGTGTCAGAGGAAGGCTCTGATGGGATCAAGCGATTCAATGGAGCTAATTTGATCTTCTCATTAGACGCTGTCCCCGGAGTCATTTTTAAAAGGGCTCAAATGGGCCTATCCTCCATGAACCCCGATCCGACCGAAGGAAATCTGGAAACTGCTGAGCGATTTGAGAAAATGGTGAAAGCTCAATTTGTGTGCCAAGCGCTGAACCTCGATCACCTTGTCGTCCCCAGTGCAAGAACAATTCAAGTTGAATATCAGGGAAAGCAATATCTCTTTATCGCAGAGGAACAACTGGATGTCGATGCAAATCATAGTGCTCAAGAAGAGTGTTATAAAAAGTACACTTGCGAAATGGATGAGTTGATCCGACAGCTAATTCTATTCATTGAGCATACTAAAATGTCAGATATATCCTGGAGAAACATTCCCTTACTGAATAATAACGTTGCAAAAGTGGGCCTCATCGATCTTGATCGGATCGATACTTCTGTCAGCCGAGGCTTACTGGGTGCGGGAGAAGGTCCAGAACGGGGCCTATTGAATTGTCTTTTTTCCGAAAAACAAATCGATGCAGTTTTAAAAGCAGTCCGTCCCTATGACGTTGACAATCGTGCCGACCGAATGAAAGAGCGTAGATTAGAAGAGCTCCGGGAGGAGGCTCGACTGGATCAATTTCATTTCGAGAAAGGGCTACAAAACGAACCTCGCCGTTTGATTCGTGTCGATGACTGGGAAAAACTGGGACTTAATTTAGAGGAAACCTATCCTTACTTCGCTCGAACCGCTGACCCTGATGCCCCACCCAAAATCATCACTTTAAGAGAGGCGGTTGAGGACGTTGTCAAGGCAATCAATGATGGGATTCAAAATGCTTCCCCCAAAGCCTCGACCAAAGGAATTCGGTGTGTTTTTCTTAACATTGATGAATGCATGAATGCATGGTTCAAAGAACAAGACCAGGATAAAGCCCGCTTTTTATCGAGGCTTGGTGAGTATGGTCGATATTGTGTCTCCCACAACGCAGGACAAAATGTCTTTAAACTATCAGAAGAAGAGCAAAGCCGATACCTATGGCTGGATCGAATTGCCCGCGCTTTAGTTCAAGCAGGCCATCTGTGCCATTTCAGAAAAAACCATTCTGGCTAAGATTGCTGGAAATCCCTATTCGACAGAATATAAGATAGAGATTCAT
>CAZIML010000052.1:0-10822 GCA_964540255.1 uncultured bacterium | reverse complement strand
GGGGGAGGCCTCGACAACAGGAGGAGGGGGGCTCGCCTCCAAGGCGGCAGCGGCTTCTGCCTCTTCTTTTAAAGTCTCTTCAGGATCTTGGATGATGCGAGCCCGCTTTTTAGGGAGAGCTTCGGTCTCTTTCTCTTTAGGAGAGGGACTCACATCATCTTTGAGACGGGTTATCTTTTTTTTAGGTTCGAGCTCTGGTGCTTGGACAGGTTCTCCCTTTGGGGGCTGATCTGACTTTGGAGCAGGTCCTTTTTTGATCTTGAAAGCTTCTGCAAGCTGGGTGTTTTTGATATTTAATTTTAAATGTTTACCCAACGATTAACCCTTTTTTTTACGCGTTTGTTCCAAAATCTTATCAGCGAGATCATAATAGTTGACCCCGGGGACTTTGGCTGGAATTTCAGCTGGAACGGCTTGCATGAATTTGCGCAATGTATCGTACCCTGCGCCGATCAAGCTCTCAAGAACCAGTCCGCTGACTCCCTCAATTTTTAACCGATCATCATATGCAGTCTCAGCGCTATCAGCAAGCTCGGCCATTTGGATGGTGAGGAGTTTTTGATATTCAGTGAGCTTTTGCACATCAATTTCTTTGCCGATCATTTGTCCAATGAGGCGTGCGTTCATCCCTTTTTTGCCGATGACTGTAGGATAGTCTTCGTCCATCACCACCATCCAAATCCGGTCGTCGTAGACTTTCATTTTCCGCGCTTCGGCAGGGGAGAGGAGGTTTTGGAGGAGTTGTACCGGATCATCAGAGAAGGGGACCACATCGATCTTCTCGTTGTTGAGCTCTCGGATGATGTTCTTGATCCTGGTTCCGCGGACCCCTACGCAAGTTCCGACTGGATCGACTTTCGGGTCGAAAGAGCGGACGGCGAGTTTGGTTCGGTAGCCTGGATCGCGAACGATTTTTTCGATCGCAACAGTCTTATCATGGAGTTCAGGCACTTCTTGGATGAAGAGCTGCTCTACAAATTCGGGATGGCTTCTTGTCAAAATGACCTCGGCTCCTCCGTTGTCTGTGTCGCGCACTTCGAGGAGAAGGGCTTGCACCTTTTCGCCTGGATTGTATCGTTCGAGTTTTGGGTAGTTCCGTTCAGGCAAGATCGCTTCGACTTTGCCTAAATCGACCACAATTGTCCTTCCCCGGATGAACCGTTTCACGGTGCCGGAGATGATCTCTCCGGCTCTGTGTCGGTATTCCTCATAAATCACATCCCGCTCGGCTCCTTTGAGCTTTTGGGTGATGATCTGGCGCGCAGCTTGTGCGGCGATCCTCCCAAAATCTTGCGGGGTGATTGAAATCTCGAGCCACTGACCCACTAAGCACTCAGGCTCCATGGATTTGGCCTCTTCAAAAGAGATTTCGTCTGCGGGATTGACAACTTTCTCGACGATTTTTTTCTGCGTGAAGACCTCGATTTCCCCTGTTTTGGGGTGGATCTCTACGCTCACTTTCTCGCCTAAACCTTTCACGCTTTTCCGGGCTGCCGCACGGAGAGATTCTTCAATCGCATTGATGACAATCTCCCGTTTGATCCCTTTTTCGCGCTCAAGGTATTCAAAAATTGCAATGAGGTCTTTATTCATCCGCTAAATCCTCGTCATCTTTGGATGACTTCTTTTTCTTTGATTTTTTCGATTTTTGTCCCACCACGATATCGTCTCGGTTCATTTGATTTTTTTCGATCAAATATTCCTTAATCGAGAGGGCGATTTTCTTGTGTTCTGGATCGAGTTTGATCACTTTTGCTGTGACGTCGTCTCCTTTCTGGATCACATCTTCTACTTTCGCAAAAGGTTGATCTGAAAGTTCGGTGACGTGGATCAATGCTTCAATTCCGTTGTCGAGTTGAACGAATGCTCCAAAGGCTGTCGTCTTCGTCACTGTTCCATGGACAAGGCATCCTACAGGGAGAGTTCTTTCGATGGTTTCCCATGGATTGAGACTCAATTGCTTGACCCCTAAAGTGATTTTCTTGCTCTCTTTGTCTACAGAGAGAATGATCGCCTCTACTTTGTCCCCTTTTTTCAATACTTCAGAGGGGTGGGAGACTTTCTTGATCCAGCTCAAGTCAGAGATGTGGATCAATCCATCAACGCCTGGCTCTAACTCGACGAATGCGCCATAGTTTGTCAGGTTGCGGATTTCAGCCACTACGCTGCTTCCAACGGCATATTTCTTCTCAACATCTTCCCAAGGGTTCCGTTCTGTCTGCTTGATCCCGAGAGAGATTTTCCCTTCTTCTTTCTGGACAGAGAGGACAATCGCTTCCACTTCGTCGCCTACATGGACCATTTCGCTTGGCTCTGTGATGTTTTTTGTCCAAGACATTTCAGAAACGTGGATGAGTCCTTCGATTCCTGGTTCGATTTCGATGAATGCACCGTAGGAGACGAGGTTGACAATTTTACCTTTCACGCGGGTTCCAGGTGGGTATCTTCCTTCGATCTCTTCCCATGGGTTCTCTTCTTTCTGTTTCAGGCCGAGAGCGACTCTTCCTTTATCTCGGTCGATATGGAGGATCACTACATCGAGCTCTTGCCCCAAGTGGACGAGTTCTGATGGGTGCTTGATTCTTTTCCAGGTCATGTCGGTGATGTGGAGGAGTCCGTCGATTCCATCCAAGTCGAGGAAGACGCCGAAGTCGGTGATGTTTTTGACCACCCCTTTGCGAGTTGCCCCTTCTTTGATGTTTTCGAGGAGTTCTGCTTTCTTAGAGACTCTCTCTTCTTCGAGCAATTCTCTTCTGGAAACGACAATATTCTTTCTTTCGATGTTGATTTTCAGGATCTTGAAGTCGTAAGATCTGCCGACGAAGTCATCGAGATTTTTGATTCTCTTATTGTCAATTTGCGAGCCGGGGAGGAAGGCTTCCATGCCGATATCGACCATGAGGCCGCCCTTCACTTTGCGCATCACTTTACCCTTCACGATCGAACCTTCTTTGCAGTGGTTGACGATGTGTTCCCATTGTCTGAACTTGCGCGCTTTTTCTTTGGAGAGGACGATTTGGCCGTCATCGCCTTCAGCGGCGTCTAAGTAGACTTCTGTATTTCCGCCCAGGATCATCTCTTCAGGTTCAGAGAATTCGCCGATTGGGATCAAACCTTCTGATTTCAGGCCTACATCGACGACGACGTAGTCTTTAGTGATTTCAACGATGCGGCCATTTAAAATTTGGCCTACGTTGAGGAGGGCGATGCCTGAATCAGCCTCAGTTTTTTCTTTTCCGTAGAGCAAGTCTCTAAACTGGCGGGCTTCGTGTTCTTGAAAGTCGACATCGTCGAGGACGTTGCTGCTATTCCAATCGTGTGTGAGGGATTTTTGTGACATGGTTTTTTGGGTTTTCTGGTTAAAAATAAGCAACATCGTCCAGCAACTGGCTTGCTCGGAGATGAACTTTGCCTGGTTAAAGGAAAAAGATTAACAAATCCTCCTTAATATAAGCAAGCAAAGAGAGAAAAATCGGCCGGAGACCTGTTTTGCAGTCTTTTTTTTTCTAGATATATTTTGTTTTTAAAAATTTGTTCGCTCATTTCTTCTCTATGCATCTCTCTCTGACAGAACGTTTTTTGAAAACTTCAATTCCCTGAAATTATAATTTAAAAGTTGTTAAACAAAAAAATTCTTTTTTTATTTATTTCATTTCGCTAGAGTGAAAATTTCTCCTGTCATATGGGGAGCGAATGTTGTTTGCAAAAAATAATGAAGTGAGTATGCAAAGAACTTTAGAGGTGGAAAAAATGTTTACACAAATCGAAGAGCAACTCGAATTCGAGTTTCAGTTTAGCTGCCCTTACATCGAAGCGGAGTATTACCGCGACGGGGCTCAAGACCTGATCCGGCGCTTAGTGCCGGCCGATCTCCTCGAGGAGGGGGAACATCCCTTGCCCGCTCAAAGAGCTCGCTTTGCCGACATGCTTCCCCTGATCGCTTGGTCTGATTTGAGCCGGGCTCCTTGCGCCCTTTCTGTTTTACTCCTTTGCAAGTATCGATTGAATGCGTGCAATTTTTTCTACGACATGGTGAGCCGCTGGCTTCTGCCCCAAAAAAGAGTGAATGTGGAGCTTTTTTTCGCCTCGGATGTGAGACTTCCCCACTTGTCAGATGATTTATTGAGCGTGGCGGAGATTGTCGTTCATCTGAGAAGCGCTCAAGATGTGGAAGAGGTGCGGCGCAATCTTCACGCTGTTGAGACTGAAATCCGGCTGGGGGTCGTTTCCAATTATCACGCTCGAAGAATTTTAGAATTCAAAGGATTGTCAGCCGATGGAAAGACGGCGATGATTCAAGAGAAGATCGGTTCGTTGATCCAAAGCCACTCTAAGGATTTCGATCAGGGGATTTTTACTCAAATGCAACACTTCCTAGTTTGCGTGAGAGAGGATTTCAAAAATATCCGCGACTATCATCACATGAGCCGGATTATTTCAAATCTCCATTCCCTTAGAAAATTTGTGCAGCAGAATGTGCAAGTCTATCCGAATAAGCGGCACGTGATCTTTAAATTTTTGAAGGCGAAATTGACTCTTTCGGTTCAAAAAGAGAAGTTTGTCTTGGGGATTTTAGCTGGATTGAATTTCTTAAGAGAGCATGAGGTTTTTGAAACGGGCCATTTGATTTCGGCGATTCAAAAGAATTTGCCCCATGTTCGTTTTGTCGAGGGGTCGGGGTTTGTCGATAAGAGCGAAAAAGGGCTCGAGACGATCTATCTTGAGATTGAAAAGAGCGACAATACCGATTTTACCTTAGAAGAGATTCAACTTTTAAAAGTGTCTCTCCCCGATCAAATCAAGGGGCACATTGAACAGTTGACCCATCCGATCTTCATGCCTCGGAATGAAGAAGAGGTTCTCCGGAACATCATGGCTCTTTCGCGCCAGCTCCGATTTGTCGGAGATATCCCCCAGATGATCATCTCGTTTGATGAGCAAAAAGGGGAAGAGCTTTGTTTCACTTTGATTCTCCTTCGAGTGGTCGCTGAAAATGAGCCTGCGCTTCAGGAGCTTTTTAGTGCAAAACAGAGCCAGCTCAAGTTCATTCCCGACAGGGTTCGGAGGGTGGGTCATTTGCGCCGCAAGTATGTGAAAGAGGCGACTGTTTTCCGCACAGTTCTTCCAGGGGCTCGGTTTTTAAGAGCCGACCATTCGGTCGATCTCTACAAGGCAAGAGAATTCCTCTTAAGCGAAGTGAGCCGCGTGGTTGGCGATGTGCGCGATTATAATGGGGGAATGATCTATAAGTTGAATGAATCGATCACGCGGCTGAAGGCTTCTTTAGGCAAGGGGGTCGATCCGATTCTCGTTGAGAAATTTTTCTATTCGATTGTCCCGATTGAAATGCGCACTTGCCTTGAAACGGAACCTTTAAAGCAGTTTTATCTCCTTCTTCTTCAGACGATGAAGAGCGATACAGTCCAAACGAAACAAGAGGCTTCTCGCGTCTATGCGGTCATGCCGAGAAGGAAAAAACCGATTGAGCTTCCTTTTCCGCCTCAAAAAGTCGTCTCATTTGTTCTCGATAACCACGAGACTCACTATGTGGGTGCGATGTATATTACTGACGATAAAGAAGAGCAGCAAAAGTTTCTCGCCGCTCTCCTTGCATTTTGATCCCTTTTCTTAAAAGGGGAGGTTCTCTAAGATATTGGGAATATGGAAAAATTCCCGCTTCAAATTTGCCCCTCGATCCTTTCTGGTGATTTTGGCCATTTAGCAGACGAGGCAAAAAGACTCGAAAAGAATGGCGCTGATGCGATTCACATCGATATCATGGATGGCCACTTCGTCCCGAATTTAACTCTCGGAACGCAGGCTGTTGCCGCGATTCGAAAGGCAACTTCCCTTTTCCTCGATGTCCATATCATGATCTATAATCCGTTCGATTATATCGAATCGCTCGTTCAATCGGGGGCCGATCGGATTACGTTCCATTTTGAGGCGACCGAAGATGTCGAGGAGACGATTGGTTTCATCCGAAGATGTGGAAAAAAAGCGGGGCTTGCGTTTCGACCCGAAACTTCTTTTTCGATGATCCCCAAATATTTGTATCAGTGCGATCTGATTTTGATCATGACGGTGAGTCCTGGATTTGGTGGGCAAAAGTTTATGCCCGAGATGGTCGAGAAGGTGAAGCAGACAAGAGAGTATTGCGATCGGCACGGGATTCGGCAAGGGGGAATTGTGAAGCAGGGGATCACTTTGCCCCCTTTTGATATTCAAGTCGATGGGGGAATCAATCAAGAAACTGCCAAGGTTTGCGCTGCTGCTGGAGCGAATGTTCTTGTCAGCGGAAATTACCTCTTCAGTCAACCCGATATGAAACAAGCGATAGAGAAGATGCGACACTGTCTATGAATCGAGCTTCGGTAAAAAAAGTGGTTGTGATCGGGGGAGGGACGGGAAATTTCGTCGTTCTTCGAGGATTGAAAAAATATCCGCTCGATCTAACGGCGATTGTATCGATGGCCGATGATGGGGGAAGCACCGGCATCTTGAGGGACGAACTCGGGGTATTGCCCCCCGGCGATGTGAGGCAGTGCCTCGTCGCTTTGTCCAACTCGAGCCGTTTGATGCGCTCTTTGATGAATTACCGGTTCGAAAACGGGGGATTAGGGGGCCATTCGTTCGGCAATCTCCTCCTCTCCGCTTTGGAAAAGGTGACGGGAAGTTTTGAAAAAGCGGTCGAAGAGGCGGGGAAAATCCTCTACATCAAAGGAAAAGTGATTCCGGTCACGACCCACCAGGTGCGGCTCAAGATGGTTTTGAATAATCGGAAGGTTCTCGAGGGGGAAAAAGAGGTCTATCTCTCCAAAGAGATCGATCAAGGGTATAAAACGATCTACCTGGAACCGTTCCCCAAGGTGAATCCCCGAGTGATCGAAGAGATCCATAACGCCGATCTGATCGTGGTGGGCCCCGGAGGGTTGCACACTTCGCTCATTCCCAATTTATTGGTCGAGGGAGTCTGCGAGGCGATCATTCAAAGCGATGCGAAAAAGGTCTATGTAGTCAATTTAATGAATCGAAAAGGGCAGACGACCGGATTCAAAACTTCTCATTACGTTCAAGAGTTGGTCCGCTTTTTAGGAAAAGATGTCTTCGACCACATTCTGCTCAATGTGCAGCAGCCTCCAAAGGAATTGATCGATGTCTATTCGGATGAGGGGGAGCTGGTCGAAAACGATTTGGACGATGATCGGCTCATTTTCGCCGACTTGCTCGGGAGACTTGCTCAAGAGCCGAAAAAAGATTTGATCAAACGGAACTTGATCCGGCACGATTCAAAAAAATTAGCGCAGGAGTTGATGAACATTGTTGATCATCTTTGATTTAGACGATACCCTCATCGATACCTCAGGATCAGTCACCCCATTCAAGATGAAAGAGTGCTTGAAGAGGTGGGTGGCGGGAGGGCTTTCTGTGGCCGATTTTGAGGCGGCTTACGCTGAATTGCTCGAGATCAATGGACGGTGCCATAAGTCGAAAGAGGCCCTCTCTCAGTTTTTAACGCGGGCAAAAGGAAGCCCCTCAATGCTTGAGGCAGCTCTCCAAGAAATGAGCCGCCCTTTGCCCCCGGAATTTAAAATTCCGACCACTCCGAATGCTAAGGAAATTTTAGATTATTTCGGCAAAGCCCATCGTTTGGCTCTGGTGACCGGGGGACATCCCCCTTTTCAGATGGAAAAGCTCGAAAAAGCTGGTATTGATAGGGGGATCTTTAGTAAGATAGCGATCCCAGAGGATTCTATCAAGAAGCCTTTTTACGAAGGGCTGATGAGGGAATTTTCGCTTCCCGCAAGCCAGGTTTTGGTCTGCGGCGATCGAGTTGCGATGGATCTTGTTCCGGCCTATGAGCTGGGGATCACAACAGTCCATATGCGATGGGGACGAGGGAAAATAGCCGAGTCGGAAAAATGGATCGATCACACCATTTCCAACTTGAGTGAATTAAAACGGATAATTAAACAATGACGACAGCCAATCAGATCACGCCTGGAATGACCCTCAACATCGATGGAAAAATTTTCCGCGTCGAGTCGAGCGTCAAAGTGACCGTTGCCAAAGGAACTCCTTTTGTGAAGTGCAAGCTTCGCAATATGATCACCGATGAAACGATCGAAAAAAACTTTAAACTCGATCAGACGGTGCAGGAGGTCTCTCTTTTGGAAAGAAGCCTCGAGTTTCTTTATCCAGAAGGGAAAGAATATCTCTTTTTGGACATCGGCAATCTGGAACAGGTGCAGGTCCCTGCGACGATCCTCTCAGAAAAAGTGCACTATTTGAAGGAAGGGATCCAAGTGAAGGCGATGTTTTATGGCGAAACGATCTTTGCCGTTGAATTGCCCCAGTTTCTTGAGATCATGGTGGTGAAAACCGAGGGAGCCGACGCTTCCCATACCGCCTCGACGAAAAAAGCCGTGTTGGAGACGGGAGCTAAAATCGATGTCCCACTCTTTATCGAAAGCGGCGACGTGATCAAAGTCGATACACAGACAAACGATTACATACAGCGAGTCTAAATGGATATTGAACAAATTAAGGAGTTGATGAACCATCTTGAGGCGAGCAAGCTGCGGAAGCTTGTCTTGAAGAAGGGCGATTTTGAACTCCAATTAGAAAAAGAATCTCTCAACCCCCCAGTAAGAACCCGGGTGGTCGCAGCTGAAAGCGAAGCCCCATTCCAATCAGAGGCCCCATTGAAAGGGGAGCGGGGCGGTTCGGCCCGAGTGGATGCTCCCGGCACATATGTCACCTCTCCAATGGTGGGCACCTACTATTCTTGTCCAGCCCCCGATCAACCCTCTTTCGTTAAAGTAGGGGATCGAGTGACTGAAAACACCGTCGTCTGCATCGTTGAAGCGATGAAAGTGATGAATGAGGTGAAAGCAGGGGTGAGCGGCACAGTGGCTGAAATCATCGCCGATAACTCTCAGCCCGTTGAATTTGGAACCCGACTTCTCCGGATCACCTAATGAAGAAAGTACTCGTAGCCAATCGAGGCGAGATCGCCGTCCGGATCATTCGAGCCTGCCACGACTTAGGGCTTGAAACTGTCGCTGTCTATTCTGAGGCGGACGCTGAGGCGATGCACGTTCATATCGCTGGAGAGGCGATTTGCATCGGAGAGGCTCCTTCTGCAAAATCTTATCTAAAAATCCCCAATTTGATCGCTGCTTGCGAGATCACTCATGCCGACGCGGTTCATCCCGGCTATGGATTTTTGAGCGAAAACGCCAATTTTGCCTCGATTTGCGAGAGCAGCGGCCTCACATTTATCGGCCCCCCCTCTCAGGCGATCGCAGCCCTCGGAGATAAGTCGCGTGCGAAAGCAACGGCAAAGAGCGTCAAATGCCCCGTCATTCCTGGATCTGAGGGAGTGGTTTCCGACGTTGAGTCGGGACTCAAAGAGGCGCGCAAATTCGGCTTTCCCATCTTCATTAAAGCGGTTGCCGGCGGCGGAGGAAAAGGGATCCGGATCGCTTACTCTGAAGATGATTTTGTGAAGAAATTCATGGCAGCTCGAACTGAGGCTGAGGTGAGTTTCAATAATCCCGACGTCTATCTTGAGAAGATGATCGTCAATCCGCGCCACGTCGAAGTGCAGGTGATGGGGGATCAGCATGGAAATTACCTTTATCTCGGAGAGCGCGACTGCACGATCCAACGGCGGCGGCAGAAGCTGATTGAAGAGGCGCCCAGCCCCAAAGTGAGTGACGAGCTCAGAAAAAGGATGGGGGAGTGCGCTGTGGCCATTGTTCGGGCTGCAAAGTACCATTCGGTCGGGACCGTTGAGTTTCTTCTCGACGAGGCGGGCCATTTTTACTTTATGGAAGTGAACACGAGGATTCAGGTGGAGCATACAGTGACTGAAGAGCTCACCGGAATCGATCTCGTCCAGCAGCAGCTTCGGATCGCTCGGGGAGAAAAAATCCTCCTCAAACAAAAAGACATCCAGTTCAAAGGGCATATTTTCGAATTCCGGATCAATGCGGAAAATCCCCTCCAGCAATTCGCCCCTTCGCCCGGCCAGTTGGAGCATTACATCCCCCCAGGGGGACCTCATGTCCGGGTCGACAGCGCTTGCTATGGAGGCTACCGGATTCCTCCCAATTACGATTCAATGATTGCGAAGCTGATTGTAAAAGGAGCGACTCGGGAAGAGGCGATCCGCCATGCGAAACGAGCTCTTCGGGAGTTTCATGTGGCAGGTGTTTATACCACCATTCCGTTCCATCAATACATGCTCGACGATTCAAAGTTTTTGACCCACGATTATACGATCAACTACATTGACAATCTTCTCGCTGAAGGGTGCAATTTTACCCGATGAACCTGAAGCCCCTCATCACCCGAGAAGAGATCGCTTCGAAGATTCAAGAAACGGCTCGTCTCATCCACCGCGATTACACTGGGAAAGATCTTGTGATTGTGATGGTTCTGAAGGGAGCCATTTGCCTTGTCGCTGATTTGATCCGCGCGATCGACCTTCCTCTCGATCTTGAGACGGTTCAGTGCTCCAGTTATGGCGCCAAAGGGACCCAAAGAGGAGAGTTGAAGGTGATGGGAGCCGACCTCCTTCAGATTCACAATCGGGACGTTTTGATAGTGGACGATATTTTTGATTCTGGTCACACGATGGTGGCTCTCATGGAAACGTTAAAGCGCCACCAGCCTCGGTCTCTTAAAAGCTGTGTTCTTCTCTATAAAAAAGAAGTCCCCAAAGTTTCCCATTACCGTCCTGAATATGTTCTCTTCGACATAGAGAATCTCTTTGTCGTCGGCTACGGGCTCGATTACAAGGAGCGGTATCGAG
>CAZIML010000051.1:10691-10936 GCA_964540255.1 uncultured bacterium | reverse complement strand
CTAAAAATCTACACAAAGGAAATTATCGAAGGCAAAATTACGAAAGAAAAAATTGCACAAATAAAAGAAGAGAAAGACTCTCTTGGAGGGATCATCGCCTGCATCGCCCATATTCCCGCGAGGCTCGGCGATCCCGTCTACGCGAAGCTAGAGGCGCAGCTTGCCTCGGCGATGCTTTCCCTTCCCGCCTCGAAAGGATTTGAAATCGGTTCAGGCTTTGCATCCACTCGGATGAAAGGCTCCGA
>CAZIML010000051.1:0-10681 GCA_964540255.1 uncultured bacterium | reverse complement strand
GACATCGATGAGGAAGGAGAAGTTCACACGGCGACCAATTTTGCTGGAGGGACCCTCGGAGGAATTTCGACCGGCTCGCCCCTCTATTTTCGGGTTGCCTTCAAGCCCACATCGAGCATTAAAAAAGAGCAAGCCACCGTCAATCTTCACGGGGAGAAAGTCCCTTTTCAGCTTCCTGAAACGGCAAGGCATGATCCTTGCGTTGCGATCCGTGCGGCGCCGATTGTCGAAGCGATGACCGCCCTCGTCCTCGCCGACGCCCTCCTCATGAATCGAACCTCTCGAGCGTAGGGAGTGTAGGGCAATTGGATGAAGAATGCTAGCCGCTCTCAGCGATGAGCGAGAATCTACACCGATAACTGAATGGTTCGAAAATCGTTTTGATCGATCCATCCTCTAGGTCTTGCGTCTCCCGATAAAGTTTCATTCGCTCCGGGATCTCATTCGCCGGATAGACTAATTGAGCCCAGGGATCGCATACGACCGCTTCTTTGCCCCAGTTTTTATAGTCGTCAGACTTGCTTTCTCGATTCCTCCCAATCACCAAAAATGCATGGTTATAGAAAGTTTCTAGAAAAAGTTCTCCAGGGATATTCTTTTTTTTACAGTAGGCGTATCCGATTGCCCCCATTTCAATACAGGTTCCAAAACCGAACCGCTCAAATGTATTCCCGATGGCCATCGCCGCTGCCCCTTTCCGTGCATGAGGAAGGTGCGGCTGGGTTAAATAGGAATACTCGATCCATAGTTTTTGGGCTTTGACTGTCTCCAATAATTCGCTCAAAGTCCTTTTTGCAGTCCCCATGCTCATTTTTTCTCGCTTTTCAAACTCAGTTGCAGTCAGATCTCTGTCCAAATAATTGATCACGATTTTCACCCGGTCATTCACATGCTGCGAAACTTCCAATGCGAGATCGCTGTTTGGATTGATATTGGGATAATTGTGTGGATTCTGTTCTAATATTGCTGACATAATTGTTAATTATATCAGCAAGATGTTAATGTTTTATTAATTTGAGTTTTTGTGGGCGGCTCATCTTTTTAATTTCGATTTCCCGCTTCGTTGCTTTCGAGCGGTTGGGGTGGGATTCGCGGTAGAGAATTTTCTCCGGATTGGAAAACCGAAAGAATCGGGCCCCTTTTTTCCCTTCCAAGTGATCCTGAAATCTCCTCTCTAAATCGGTCGTAATCCCAGTATAGAGTTGTCCAGATTTCGTTTGGATGATATAGACTTCCCAGGAAGGTTTCTTTTTTTTCACCATATTACCTGAATATTTCAAAATGGGGATTAAATCACACACACATATTGTAGCGCTTCTCGTTGGAAGGAGCCATCATCTCGCTTGGGCTCTTCCTCCCTTGCTCCATCGAGCGGGGATTGCGGTCGATCTCGTCACTTCGTCGAAATTGATGAAGAAGTGTCGATTTCTTCGGCGATATGATTTTGTTCCTCAAGAAGGCTCGATGATCCCAATGCTCAAAGAGAAACTGCAAGAGCCGTATGATTGGATCATCCCGACCGAAGATCAGATTATGACTGAAATCCTCGATTCGAATTTCTCTAAAGAAGAGAAATTAAGACTCCTGCCAGTTCAGCGGGAGGAGAATTGGGTTCACCTCCATTCAAAAATTGGCCTCTCTCGAACGTTTGCAGCCCATGGAATCGCAACGCCCCCCTTTATTGTAGCCCGCGATTTGGAGGAGGGGATTCGCGCAGGAAAAAAACTGTCTTTTCCCGTTCTTGTAAAAATGGACGCTTCGTCTGGAGGGGCAGGGGTCTATGAATGCAATGAGCCGGGTGATTTTTTCAAGCTGCCGCAAACGCTTTTCAAAAAGCCCTTTTTGGTACAGAAAAAAATCAATGGGACCGAAGTCGATCTTTCGGCCCTCTTCTTGAAAGGGAAACTGATCCATTTCTCTTATTCTGAATATCTAAAGTCTTCTAAACGATTTGGCCCCTCGCTTTTGAGAAACTATGTTCCATTCCCGCATGTGGAAGAGGAGTTGTTTAATGAACTTCAAAAGGTGGGATCTGCATTAGGGGCCCACGGGTTTACAAATATGACCGCTATTCGAACCGAAAAAGGACACTCTATTTTTGAAGCCGATCTACGGCCAAACGTTTGGGTCGATACGCCTCGCTACTGGGGAGAAGACCCCGCTCCCAGAATCGCGAAGTGGTTCTCTTCAGGGGAGGGACTCGACAGATCGAGCCGTTTATACCGAATAAAGGCTCCGCCCCGAGTTGTTGTTCCCTACTTCATGCGGCTCAGCCTTCAACAACTTTTGATCAACCGCTACCGTGTTTGGAAGTTCATCCCGAGGGATGATTGGAAATTCATTGCCCGTTTGCTGATTTATAAGTTGTGCATGGGCCTAAGAAAGCGGCTTATGCCATCGATCCAACCCGATCGTTGCGATGGCCGAGATGCCGAGAATCACAAATTGAAGGGCTGCCGCTTGCCTAAACGAAATTGAATACCCCAGGAGTGAAAGAGCTCCCCATCCGGTCCCTATGATGAGGAACAGTGTAGCTGCAATGGCAGCCACCTTTACGGCAAGGTTGATGCCATTTCCTTGGTTTGGTTGAGAATCGGCGCTCTTTCCTGTAATCAATAGTGCGACAAGGGCGCTACTGGCTCCATAGATCATCCCGCCAGTGAAGCCAATCGGACTCTGAATCAGAGCGGCTCCTAGGCCTGCTCCAATCACGCTTTCTAGGGCTGATGGAATAAAATCATTTTTGATCATAGTTGTCATGGGTTCCCCTTTTTTTTAATTTGTCCTATTTTGTGATTTGTTTATTTTGTTTGTCTATAAAATTGATTTTTTTAAATTTATTTTATTTTAAAAATTGTTTGTTTTTGTGAATAAGTTATTCATTAATTCCGATTTTTGGTAGAATTCGAACATGGACTACAAACTGCCGCGCCAAACGATGTGTCAAAAGGTTCGCTCCTTTGGGATGAAGAAGATCAAAGAAGAAGATCTTCATATTCCGAGAGCAAAACCCCTTCATTTGAGTCAAATCGCCGATATATTAAAAAAAATTGAATTGTCGGGGCTCCCCGAGAGTTTGGTCGTCGTGAAGTTGAAGGGAAAGCTTGGGTTCGGGGTCTTTTTGAAGCCTGATGCAAAGCCAATTTTGAGAGGAGAGCCGATCGCTCCTTACTCAGGCGATGTATATATTGCTCCTCAAAATAGCGGCGAGGGATCCGACTATGCTTTTTCTCTCATTTCTGACCTTGTCCTGTCGAAAGAGGAACAAAAAATCTTCGATCCTCAGAATCGCTTTCACCCAAAGCGCCTCTACTCGATCGACCTCGATGCCGATAAAAAGGGGAATTTCACCCGGTTTATCAACCACTCATCAAAGCCAAATGTCGAAGCGCGCTTGGTCCGGATTCCCAAAAATGGAGTAGGGCTTGAGCCGGCTCCGTTTGAAATTGTCTATTTTGCCAAAAAGAAGATCCTCCCGGGAGAGCAGCTTTTAGTTTGCTATGAGGGAGAGGATAAAAGTTACTGGGGCGCTTTGAATATCAAACCTTTCCCCATGAATCCGAGAACCTTCCGTCTCAACGCCGATCTAAAGATTGTGTAGATTTTAGAAACCTTGTATTTCATGAATCATGAAGTACAAGACCAAACTCTATGTCGCTGCCCTCTCAGTATCGGTTGTCAGCAGCTGCTTTGCTCTTGGAATCGTCGAAGTTCTTACCCGTAATTACCTTCTTAAGTATCTGAAATACAATTTAGCGGCGATCGCTGGGACCACTGCTGTGATGCTCAACGGGGATAAAGTGAAAGAGATCCGGGTGGCGGCCGACATGGAAAAGCCGGTCTTTAGACAAGTTCAGACAGAGCTGCGGAAAGCGCGGAATATGAACCGGGGAAAAGATGTTTACATCAAGTTCCTTTATACGACCTACCCAGATCCAAAGGATCCGAAAAAATTTCTGTTCGCGATCGATAGCGAAGAAAATGAGAAAGACTTTTCTCCAGCAGGCTCTGAAGACCCAGGGTCGACAAAGAATCAGTTGTATAATCACTTGTATGAGACCTTTACGGTCGATAAGCCAGAAACTGACCCTTGGGGCACCTGGCTCACTGGCTATTCTCCTGTCTACGACAGCATGGGCAATTATGTAGCGACCGTTGGCGCTGATATCAGCGCCGCATTAGTCAATAAAAACCTCAACCGACTCCTTCTATTTGCCTTTATCGCCTTCGTCTTGACCCTCGCCGAGTCGCTCATCATGGTGGCGTTCCACGCCAACAAAGTGACCCGCGCCTTGAAGCTCTTAGAGGGGGCAACGACAGAGGTGAGAAAAGGGAATTTTCGTTACCGCCTTTATTTGGACTCTCACGATGAATTTCAAGATTTGGGAACCATGATGAACCAAATGAATGAATGGCTTGAAGAAAATGAGAAATTGAAGAGAGGCTTTGCCCACTATATCTCCCAAAATATGTCGAAAAAAATCATCGCAGAGAAGGGGACGGGGAAATTAGAGGGGCAGAAACGGAAAGTGACCATTCTCTATTCACACATTCGAGATTTTAACAAATTCGCCCAAACGGCACCTCCCGAACAGGTGATCACCTTTTTAAATGAGTATTTCAAGCGGATGTTGGAGATCATTTTTCGGTATGAAGGGATGTTGGACAAGCTGGTCGGAGATGGGATCATCGCCGAGTTTGGAATGCCGCTCGAAGATCCCCAACAGGAAAAAAATGCGGTCATGGCCGCGTTCGATATGCAAAAAACGATGGGCCAGTTGATGGGAGAGTGGGCCGGCAAAACCTTGGTTTCGATGGGAGTGGGGATCGGGATCCACACAGGAGAAATGATCGTGGGGACGATCGACTCAGAAACAAAGTTGGAATATACGTCGGTCGGAGATACTTTCAACGTCGCCTCGCAGATCGAAAAAGCGGTCAAAGAGGAATCGTTCCCGATCATTGTCACCGAGGCGACGCTCCAAGGTCTGAACAATGAATTCCAAGCCAGGGAACTCAAAAACCCTCTTCTCACTGAAAACGGAGAAGAAATCAAAGTTTATTCGATTTCTTAGATCTTGTTTTTTAGTGAGTTAATTAATTAGTTGTAATTAAATGGTTAATTTAATTAAATGGATTTCAGGAAGATGAACCGTTTAGGGGCGTAATTATGGCAAAGCTTGATTTGGACTCTCTCAGAGATAACTTTCCTCAGGTGGAAAAGTTTGCGAGAAAGTATACCACTGAGACAATGATGGTGATCGCGATTCTCATCGGTTCCCTCTCGGCTTGGGCTCACTTTTTCATGGGTGGGATGGGGCTCTCGGTGTTCTGTTTAGCGACCGGGGCTACGGTCGGAATTTTCTTTCCCTCTCCCGTTGATCGGGGAATTAAAAAGTTGTTCTCCTTATCAGGGGGAGATAAGACCGGAGAAATGGTCGCTGAGGGGATTAAAATTGCAGTCGCCCTTTTCGTCCCTTTTGTCTACTTTGCCTTTTTAGGTCTTTTAGTCGGAACTGGTTATCATTTCTATGCCCGGGTCGGCCATAAAAATGGGAAATAGTTGAGTCTCTAACGATTTTTTGATATGATCCCTCGGACTGGGCTTTGTCCATTTCTCGCCACTGATCGCCTGGTCTATTTGCCCTGCAGCGAGCTAATTTTATTTAGGTGGGTTTAAAAACCCACATGCATAAAATTCCCCCCTACTGCAGAGCAAATATCCAGAGGCGCTCAGCGCCAATAAATGGACAAAGCCCAGTCGAACCATTTTGCGAGGGGTTGTGAGTCTGTTGCGAACCGTTTTTTTATTGTCTGCCGCTTTCTTGGCGAGGCTCTTTTTCTCCCTTAGATACAGTGTCAAAGTCAAAGGCCTTAATGAAGTTCAACGCCAATTTCAGAAGGGGGATGGGCTCCTCATTTTGCCCAACCACACCGCTCATACCGATCCGCTGATTCTTTATGCATGGCTTTGGCCCGCGTTTAAAATGAGGCCTCTAGTTGTTGAGTCGATTGCCCGCTTGCCTCTGATCCGCACTCTTTTGCCTTTCCTTCATCCGATTCTGATCCCCGACCTAGAAACCTCTCTCAATCAATTCAAACTGAGAAGAGCTCAGATGGCGATCCAAAAGGTGACAGGTTCGTTAAAGTCGGGAGAACACCTGGTCGTTTACCCGTCGGGCAAATTCAAAGCGCAAGGAGAGGAGATCATCGGCGGAGCTTCGGGAGTTCATGAGATCATTCAGCAGGTTCCCAATCTACCGATTCTATTGGTCCGAATGACCGGTTTTTGGGGAAGCCGGTTTTCTAAAGCACTCACGGGCACCTCTCCCAATTTCTTTGCAGCAGCGGGGGATGCTTTGAAGGCTCTTTTCATGAATTTGATCTTTTTTTCCCCTCGGCGGAAAATCACCATCGAGCTCGAGCTGAATCCAAAGGGGCTCCCAAGAAACGAGAGCCGAGTCGCCCTCAACCGCGCCTTGGAAAATTGGTACAACCAATACCCCGATCCATATGGAAATATCCAGAGAAGCGAGCCTTTGCTTCTCGTTCCCAACACTTTCTGGTCAAAAGAAACGGCAAAGATCCAATCTAAAGCCAAAAAAAATCTGAAAACCGGGGCCCAGATTCAGCCCGAGGTGCGCGATAAGGTGTTTGCTGAGCTGCGAAGGATTTTAGATTCTCCAAAGCAACACCTAGAAGAGGGGATGAACCTCACCACAGACCTCGGAATGGATTCGCTGAACATGGCTGAGTTGGTCGGCTTCCTTGTCAAAAACTATGATGTGGGAGAGTTGGCCCCTGATGATTTGGATACAGTGAAGACCGTCTTAGAAGTGGCGAGCGGCTCTCCTCCTGCTGTCAAAGAGAATCTCTCCCCGTCCACTCATCACTGGCCAGAAGAACCCCATCGACCCGATCCCGCCTCTCCAGTTGGAAAAACGATCCCTGAGGCATTTTTAGATGCTTGCAGGCGGATGTCGGGATTCGCCGCTATGGGGGACGATCTGACAGGTGTCCTTCGCTTTGATCGATGCAAACGCTCGGTCCTTGTTTTAGCTCAATATTTCAAAACCATCCCTGAAGAGAGGATCGCCGTCCTTCTCCCATCCTCTGCGGGGGCGCTGATCGTGATTTTGGCCCTCCATTTTGCGAATAAAGTTCCCGTGATGCTCAATTGGACGCTAGGACCCCGCTACTTAGAAAATATGATGGAGCTCTCGGGAGCCCAAAGGGTGATCTCCTCTTGGCGCTTCATTGAAAGAGTCAATCATGTCGATTTTGGAAATCTCGTCGATCGGACGGAATTTCTTGAAGATATTCGCTTGTCCTTGACTTTCTCTATGAAGATGAAAGGGTTGCTTCTCTCCCTTTCTCCCGATTCCTCCATTCTCAAATGGTCCCATTTAAATGAGGTGAGTGAAGATCAATATTGCGTCATCCTCTTTTCAAGCGGAACCGAGGCGAATCCAAAGGGGATTCCTCTTTCCCATAAAAACATTCTTGCTGCAGTTCGCTCCTCGTTGGGAAATTACAAAGAGGTGTTGAGCGGAAAAGATGTGGTGCATGGGATATTGCCCTGTTTCCATTCCTTTGGGTTTTCCATCGCTGGGTTTTTAGCTCTTTTGTCTGGACTCAGGATCGCTTTCTATCCCAATCCGACCGACAGCATAGCTTTAGCCGAAAGCGCTGCCCGTTGGGAAGTGACCTATTTGCCCATCATTCCCACTCTTTTAAAGCGGCTGTTTCAAGTCGCCAAAAAAGAACAGCTCGAAAAGGTTCGATTCTTCATCACTGCCGGGGAAAAAACGCCTCAAGAACTGTATGATAAGGTGGCCGAGCTCTATCCTCATGCCCAATTGACCGAAGGATACGGATTGAGCGAAACTTCTCCCACTCTCACGATTATGCGCCCCGGAATTCCCCCGAAAGGAGTGGGGCAGCTTCTCGATGGAGTTGAAGCGACGACGATCGACCCGGAGACCCATAAACCATTACCGAAAGGGGCAACGGGAGAGATCTGCGTTAAAGGGGCCAATGTTTTTCAGGGTTATTTAGGAAAAGCTCCCAACCCTTTCATCCAAATCGATGGAGCTACTTGGTTTAGGACTGGCGATATGGGATATGTGGAGAAAGATCAAACGATTGTTCTCACCGGGCGGATCAAGCGATTCGTAAAACTCGGAGGAGAGATGGTAAGTCTCGGAGCCATTGAGGAGGCGATCTTTGCCGAATGCAGTAAGGAGAAGCTGATCCCGAATGATCTGCCAGCTCTCGCCGTTTCCCCAATGGAAAGCGAGGCGGGAGAGGTAAAGTTGATCTTCTATTCCACCTTTCCCATCGAAAAAGAAAAGGTAAATCATATTCTTAAGAATGCAGGGTTCAGCAATTTAGTGAAAATTTCGACGGTTCATCAATTGAAGGAGATCCCGATTTTGGGAACCGGAAAAGTGAACTATAGAGGGCTAAAGCTTAGCTAGGTACATCACTGTTTGAAATTCTAAGACAAAAAAGGCCCATGCTCCGATCAGGATGTGGGAGACGGTGACCCCGATGAGCGATTTTTGTTGTTCAAAGAGAGCTCCCCAGAAAAACCCAAGGATGAACGTCCCTACGGCTAGGGGAAGATTCTTGACCGTGTGAAGCAATTCGAAGAGAAGATTCGATGTGAGGATCGCCAGATAGACCCGGTTGGGTCCAAGGAAGAAGTTCCGAAAACAGGTTTGAATCCCTCCCCGGATGATAAACTCCTGAACGGGGACAGTGATGATGTACATGAATCCAAAGATCAGCGCTTCAACCACTGTTTGATCGGGAGGTTTGAATGCGATGAAGGGCAAATGTTCAAACTGAGAAAAGTGGGTGATCAGAACCCATTTTAGACAAGCCAAAAGAAGAAGAATCGGGGTTGTATAAATGATCGCTTGGAGCGTGACTTTCCCCCAATTTTTCATTGTAAGCCCGAAGAAGGAAATCGGATAGCCCGACTCTTTGATGATTCGGGCCATGAAGTAGCCGAAAAGGGCTAATAATCCGGCCGTAAATAGAGGATCGATCGCAGGATGTTTGTGGGGAATATATCGAAGAACCAGCGCCAGGTTGAACCAGACGGCAATCAAGACGAAGATATGGACGATGGTTCTCCCCAGAACTGAGGAGGCTTGTAGAATTTTTAGGTTTTCAGTGAGTGAGGCGACAATTTTTTCGTCGGCTGTTCGGAGACGGCGACTCATATTTTTTGCGATGATCGATTGGAGTTTATAGAAGATATTTTCTGTATTTTCCAACTTTTCGAGATGGAGAATCAGGATTTCAGATTTTTCAGTGCAACAGATTGAGGCTGAGCGGACAGAGCGTTCAATAGAAGCCATTTCTCCGTACCAGTTGCCTGGCTCGACGGTACCGATAATATGCCGTTCATTCGTCTCGGGGTCGGTTTTTGCGATATCGGCTTTGCCTCGGATGAAAGTGTACATATTCTCCCCCTTCTCTCCTTCGCGGATCACATATTCTCCAGGGAAGTACTCGGCGACTTCAAAATAGGGGAGGAGCGGCTCTAAGTCCTCGGGCTTGAATTCTGCAAAAATGTTTGTAGATAGGATAAACTGAATTAACTGATTTCGCTCCATATCCTCTATATATCGATCCGTTGTTATTTAAACAAGCACATCGACAAATTGGTGTTTTGGATTCTGTTTGATGCAGTATTGTTTCTCCCACTGGGTAGTGAAAAGGGCCATGGGGCGGCTTAACCGATCCTTCACGAGGATACAGGTGGTCGTCTTTTCGAAATTTTTCATATCGCCCAAGATCCAGGCGCTGCATTGGTAGGGGAGGGGAGTGAGGACCGTTTCGACCCCATATTCGTCTTTGAGGCGGTATTGCATCACCTCGAATTGGAGCTTTCCGACTGCCGCAAAAATAAAATCCCCCTCCCGCTCATACGATTGAAGGAGCTGAATCGCCCCCTCGTCAGTGAGCTGTACGATCCCTTTATCGAACGACTTTCTCTTTCCTACATCCTTTGGATAGAGCTTGGCAAAGATCTCGGGTTGGAATTGAGGAAGGGGTTTGAAATTAAAGCCTCCCGTTACTGAAAGGGTGTCTCCAATTGCAAAAAGGCCCGGGTTGATTACACCGATCACATCGCCCGGGTAGGCGTAGTCGAGAGTAGTCCTTTCACCAGCGACCATTCCATGGGGGCGGGAGAGGCGGATTTCCCGGTTGAGCCGGTGGTGTTTCACCGTCAGATCGCGCTCGAATCTCCCCGAGCAGATCCGAATGAAGGCCATATTGTCTCTATGTCTTCGATCCATATTGGCCTGGAGTTTAAAGACGTAGCCGCTAAATGGCGTTTTGATTGGATCGATCTCCACTTCAGTCCCGTCGGGCCGGTCGGCGAGCCGCCCATGGGGGCAGGGGGCCAAATGGATGAAAGCATCGAAAAAAGGCTCCACGCCAAAATTCGTGAGGGCTGAAGCGAAGAAGACTGGAGTGACTTCTCCTTTCAGAAACCGCTCTCGGTCAAAAGCATTCCCCGCCATGTTGATCAGCTCAAGCTCTTCCAACACCTGAGGGGGGGCTTCTCTCAGCGGCTTTCGAATGATTTCGGCCTTCTGAGCACCGCCGACTGAAGTTTTTGCAAAAAAGAGACACTCATTCGCCTCTCGATCGACCACTC
>CAZIML010000050.1:0-10954 GCA_964540255.1 uncultured bacterium | reverse complement strand
GGGATTTTATACCCCTGCAGATCAATCTTTAAACGATCTCGAAGTTCGCTGGCTTTTTCTCCCGCTTGAGCGTGGGAGGCAAACGTTAAAAACCCTTTACCTTGATTCAGAGCATGAGAAAAGTAAGCTAGGTTTTTTTCTACCTTAGGTTCTTCAAAGAGAGTGAGAATGTGGGGCCTCCAGCTTTTCGCACTCACTTCAATGTTACTCAACTTCACAGTTCCTTGGTGAACAAAGAAAGAAAATAAGCTATGTTTCAAATCATCCCAATTTGCTTGAATTTTTCTTTTTCCGGTCCACATACAAAAAACAGCGACCGTTGCAATGACTGTGAATGCAGCTCCTGGGGTAATCATGAACATAGCAACCAAACAACCGAGGGCCCCGGATAGGGAAATCAACCAATGGACTCGGATAGCGGGACGCCAACTTGGATTTTTCATCAAGGACTCAAAACAAGCGATAAAATTAATCAATCCATACGAGATGAGGCAAGACATAGTGAGCATGGGAATGATTTGGTCGATTTCAGCACCTAAAGTGAGGATCATTCCAAGAACAAAAACTGTCACTGTAGCGATACGAGGTTGATTTAAGGGGCCATATCCCTTTGCTAAAAAGCGAGGTAACACTCCATCCTTTGCCACTGCCTGAATGACGCGAGGACTTCCAATAATTACTCCCAGCGCACTTGAAATCGTCGCTGCCCAAATCCCCATGATGATCAAAAACCCAATCTTTGAAGTATAATAGAGAATGAAAGGATAAGCTCTGAGTAATTCTGGAGGAACAAACCGAGAAAGGAAAACGGCGATGCTGAGATAGATAAAATAAACAGTTAAAATGGAGAAAATAGTCCCAATCGGTATCGATCTGGAGGGGTTTCGTAAATCGCCGGACATCGACATCCCGCTCTCGATCCCTGTCATAGCAGGAAAAAACATCGCAAAGGCGGGCCAAAATGTCAGCGTCGGCCCCAACGAATCCCCCTGTAAATCGCTGAGCTGTCCTACTCCGCCAAAAAAAATAGCGCCGATAGAAGCTGCTAGTGTAGCAAAGATAAAAATTTGAGTTTTGATCGCTAAATTTGTCGAGACATATGAAATGAGAAACAGGGTCGTTAAGGTAGCCACTTTCACAACGAATAATGAGGTAGTAGGGAAAAATTCGTGAACTGAAAGGGAAAACCCAGTTACGCATAAAGAAATCGAGCACAATTGTGAGAGACAACTCAAGATCCCGATAGCCCCGCCAAATTCAATTCCCAACGACCTAGAAATGAGATAATAAGCGCCCCCTCCGCTCATTTTCATATTTGAAACGATCCCAGCAAGAGAAAAACCGGTAATGAGGAGAAGGAGGGCAGAAAGGGTGATAATTATCGACATTTGAAAAATCCCCACATGCCCCAACACAAGACCTAGCCTCAAAAATAAAATAACTCCAATCATTTGAAGGATATTGGGGATGATGACCCCTTCCACCGTTCCAAACTTTCCATCAGCTGATTTCCTAAACATCTAATCCTACGTATGTTTCGTGGTTCACAGAAAACTATCTACAATTCCCGACAATTATACCCCTTTGTGAGTATATTCAAACCAATATTAACCGAGGAGGTAAGAAGGTGACAATCTGCTTGCTGCTGCTTTGCCATATCAATCCTCTGTCGTCCTGAATGGTTTTACCATAGGCTCCTCTCATGAAACGGTTCTTCAGATCGTTTCGTGTTGACACAATCAGAGTAGTTGGGCTAATTGAAAAAAACATCACAAAAGGTTTTCATGCCAAAAAAAGCCCGAGGAATCATTCCCGAAATTTCCAATCACTACGCAGCGATGCCCCATTGCTTTGACTTCGATCAAAGCCCGAAAGAAAAAATGTCTGAAAAAATCGCCCGCCAATTTGTGATGGGAGGCGAATCGATGCTCGTGAAATGGATCTTAAAAAAGGGAGCGGTGATCCCCCTCCACTTTCATGAAAACGAACAAATCACCTGGATCACAGAGGGAAAAGTCGAAGTCCACTCTCAAGGGAAAAAATTCATCATCAAAGCGGGCGAAGTGATCGTATTTCCTCCTCTCGTCCCCCATGAATTCCTCGCTCTTGAGGATACGATCGATATCGACATTTTCGCTCCTGTTAGAATGGATTGGCTGACCAAAAAAGCGGAGTATCTGAAATGAAGAGCCAAGCATATCTCGAGGGTCTTGCCGAGATGAAAGCGAAGAAACACCCTTCGATTCACCTCATCGAAGAGATCGAAGCAATGTCTCCAGCTCTTGCCGAAGTGATCGTAGCTCACGGAGTGGGGGAAATATGGGGGAAAATGACTCCCCATTTAACCAAAATTGAGAAAGAAATCGCCTCTTTTGCCGCCCTCATCGACCAAGGAGCCCTCGACGAGGTGAAGGCTCACGCATTTACCTGTCTCACGCTCGGTTTTACCAAGGAAAAACTCCTCGAACTCCTCGTCTTTCTCACTCTCTATTGCGGAGTGCCCAAAGTCGTTATCGCCTTCAGCTCTGTCAAAGAAGCGATCCTCCACTACGAACGAGAACAAAAGAGATGAAGGCCATTGAGTATGTTCTCCAGACGATTCAAAATGAAGGAGTTAAAAACATCTTCATGATCCCCGGGATGCATGTCGATCCCCTTGTATCAGCCCTCCAAAATTTCCCCCATTTGAAGGCCATTGTCGCTTGCCATGAGGAGGGAGCCGCCTTCATGGCCGACGGCTACGCCAAAGTGAGCGGCCGGTTTGGAGTCGCGGCCGGGATTGCAGGCCCTGGGATCACCAACATGGTCACAGCGATTGCGTGCGCCCACAGCGATCAAACGCCCCTCTTGATCATCACAGGGGAAACCGACGAAAATTGGGAAGGGAGAGGAGCTTTCCAAGATGGGAGCCTCGGAGGGATCAACGACAGCGGGATTGTCGCATCCATCACCAAAAAACGGCTCAGAGTTTACCGTCGGGAAACTCTTTCTCCTCATCTCGACCATCTCATGAGGACCATGCTTGGAGGCCCGACGCGGGGCCCCGTCCATCTCGCCATTTCCTACATTCTCCAAAATGAAGAAGTCGATTGCAAACCCCGCAAACTTCCCTACCTCTCTCAACCCCGCTATGTCGATCGAAAAGGAGTAGAAACCACTTGGCAAAAACTCAAAGGGGCGAAAAAAATCGCCATTTTAGCAGGAGGAGGAACGCTCCATTCAAATGCCGCTGAAGAACTCATCCGATTCGCCGAACTATTTGAAATTCCCGTTGCAACAACCCTATCCTCCAAAGGGGTCTTCCCGGAAAATCACCCCCTTTCCCTTGGAGTTCTCGGCTGGTATGGGAATCCTTACGCCCTCCACACCCTTCTTCAAGGGGAGATCGACGCACTGATCGTCCTTGGCTCCCGTTTCAGCCAAGTCAATAGTGCCAAATGGGCCCCCGGCCTTCAACCGAAGCAAGCGTTGATCATCAACGACATCAACGAAGCGAGCTATTTTGGAAATTACCATCCCGACCTCTTTGTCTTAGGAGACGCCAAAGAATATCTCCGCCTCCTCAACGAAGCGCCCGAAAAAGAAATCCTCCTCACAACGAAAGAAGCGAGACGCTCGTGGATCGAAGAGATTCACAAAACGGGGCCTAATTATTTCGATGGGGAAAATTTAACCTCTGACCTCGTTCCGATCCACCCCGCTCGCGTCATGCGCGAACTTCAAGCGGCCATGCCCCCCAATACCATCCTTTTTTCAGGCGAAGGAGCCAGCAGTTTTTTCGCCTCCCACTATTGGAAATGCAGCGGCCCGAGGCAGCACTTTACCCAAGTGAAGTATATCAGCTCGATGGGCTGGTCGATTGCCGCCTCCATTGGAGGAAAACTCGCCAACCCCAATGCCCCTGTCGTCTCGATCATCGGCGATGGGAGCATGTTGATGCACGGCCTTGAGATCCAAACCGCCGCGAGGAACAACATCGCAGTTATTTTCCTCCTCATGAACAATGGAGCTCATGGAAATCCCCAATTGAGAGCCAAAAAAGTGGGCCCCAACGAAGCTCATTTCCTCGATCTTCCGATTCACGATTGGGTCAAAATAGGAGAAGGGCTTGGGGTCGCCGGCATCCGCGTCGAGCATCCAAGCGAGCTTAAAGGAGCCTTTGAAAAAGCGCTCCATTTAAACCGCCCTGTTCTCATTGACATTCGAACGGGGAACTATCCAACTCCTGTAAAGATCTCCCCCTTTTCAGCCGAACATGGTTAATCATTTTAACATTGTAGCGAGCTTGCGTGTCGAGTATACTCTAATGGCAAGATGAGATGGCTTTTATTTCTGTTTGTATTTCCCCTCTTTGGCGCCTACGTCGGCAATCCCGCCGATCCCGCCTTGATGAACAATGGATTTTTTTCCTCTAGCTACCCCTTTTTCAAATTCACCTCGGGCTACATTTACGATTACACCTCGAATAAACGGTATACCGACTCAGACCAAGCGATCCGCAAATTCGGCCTCCATTCGCAGCTCGCCAGTTTTTCTTTCATTTTTATCGAGCGGCTCCAACTTTTTGGAACCGCTGGCGGAAGCAAAGAAATCGTCGAAGAACGCCCGATCTCCGACATGATTTTTGAAGCCCACACCTCGTACCATTTTTCTTGGAGCGCCGGAGCCAAAGTGATCCTCCTTCAGTGGGGACAAACTTATTTGAGCGGCGATTTTACCTACTTTGCCATTCCCGCCTCCCATCACTCCTTCTTCAAATATCTCAATCGGATGAACCTCAATCTCGAGCCGGAAACCGAAGAGTTCCACCTCAACGAATGGCAAGGAAGCCTTGGCCTCTCTTCCCGCATTTTCTTCTTGACCCCCTACGGGGGCGTCACCTATCTTCGCTCTAAGCTCCATGCCCAAATCGACTATACCAACGATGTGAATTGGGGTTTTTTTTACGGCCTCACCGTCTCCCTCTCAGGACGCCTCCACCTCAACTTCGAGCGGCGCGTAAGAGACGAGTTTGCCTACACCTTTGCAACCATAGCGGTCTTTTAGAATGGAAGAACACCCTCAGGCCCGATTCATCGTAGAGACCCTCGCCAAAGCGGGATTTATCGCCTACTATGCAGGAGGATGGGTGCGCGATCTTTTGCTCAACCACCCCTCCGACGACATCGACATTGCCACTAACGCTCCGCCTGAAACCATTCAAGCCCTTTTTCCCCACACTGTCCCCATCGGCATTGCCTTTGGGATCATCCTTGTCATCATCGACGGCCATCAATTCGAAGTGGCCACCTTCCGGCAAGATCTCGACTACAAAGATGGGCGGCGCCCCTCCCGCATTGAATTTACCACCGCGGAAGAAGATGCCAAGCGGCGAGACTTCACCATCAACGGAATGTTTTACGATCCGATTCGAGAGGAAGTGCTCGATTACGTCCACGGAAGAGCCGATTTAGAAGCCAAAATCATCCGCGCCATCGGCGATCCCCACCAAAGAATCAAAGAGGACCGCCTCCGGATGATCCGCGCCATCCGCCTTGCCTGCAGATTCAACTTTCATATTGAAGAAGCGACTCAAAAAGCGATCCGCGCCCATGCGGCCGAACTCTTTCCCGCTGTTGCGATCGAGCGGATTTGGCAAGAGCTCGTCAAAGGACACGACTTTGGCAAGCTCCGCCCCATGCTCATCCAGCTCCATGAATTCCATCTCCTTCAAGCCATTTTCCCCTCAGTCCAAGGGATCCCCGTTTCCGAGATTGAGCGCCGCCTCTCTCCCATCAAACACTATCCGGCCCATGCCCCCGTCATCGCCTCGCTCCTCCCCCTCTTTCCCAACGCCACCCTTGAAGAGGAGCTCCAAATCTGCACTCAACTCAAACTCGCTAAAATCGATACACAATTTGTCTCTTTTCTCTTTCATGCGCGCCAAATCGTTCATCTAAATAGACCCATAGAGCCGTTCGAGTGGGCCTATTTTTACGCCAATGCCTTTGCCCCCGTATCACTCCAAATCATTTCGGCTCATCTCGACGAAAGGCGGCGCCTTCCCTTTTTGCATGAACATGAAAAACGGATCGAAGAATTGCAAAGAGCGATCACTCGGATTCAGAACCACGATCCTGTCGTCAAATCGGACGATCTCCTCCAAGCCGGCATTTCACCTGGGGTCCTCATGGGAAAGCTCCTCAAAGAAGCCGACCGGATCGCGATCAACGAGAATCTCTTTGAAGTAGGCCCCATCCTCGACCGTCTCAGAGAATCGCCCCTATGGCCCAAATAATTCTCCTCCTCCTCTCTTTGTCATTATTTGGAGGCGACCAGGCCGTGAAGGCAATCTATGGACTCAAAGCGCTATCGTCTCCCCTAGACTCGAACGCCTTGAATGAGTTGGCCTATATTGGAGTCGAGTACGTCTTTGATACTCCCATCCAACACTCGCAGCAAATCTCTTCGAGAACCGAGCGGGGACTCATTCTGCTCCACGATTTTGATCACAATGAAGAAGTGTTTCAAAAGTGGATCGAACTAGCCTCTTTGCTACCGAAAGAGATCCTTCAATCCCCAGATGGATCGCACAACCTGGTCGAGCTGCAACTTTCCATGAATCATCATCCGGATTTGATCATCGCGTTGAGCGGTGAAATCAGAGAGGAGTTAAAACTTTTCGACGATTGGCTCGACTGGCTGTGCGAGAGCCCCCATCTTAGCTCAAGAGAAGCACTGGAGGAATCATTCCCGTTTTGTCTTGAAACCGCAGAAGAGAGTATCCAATACCTGCCGCCCCCTTCATGAGCCCGGGAACGAAAAATTCATTCGAATTTTTCACCTGTTCAAGGAGTTGCGGGATCATTTTTTGAGATCTCTCAAGCAAATCAGGCATCTCTAGTCGACGAGCTGCCTCCATCAGAAATTCGAGGCGACCCATATGCGTGCAGCAAAGATTTGGAGAGCCATGAAAACCCTGCAAATGTTTCTCAGTGGTTAAGATGGCTATTGCAACTTCATCCTTCATCCTTTGATCGTTGATGAAGGAGAGAGAAGCTAGCCTTCCCAAGCCGATTCCAGGCGCCCCATAGCACCATCCTACCTGAAACAGATCGGGCTTAGATACTAATGAGCGCCAATTGTTCTTCTCTGTATTACAAAAACTCCTCTCATATTCCATGGCTCTATTTGCAGCTTCATAGTAGGTAGCTGCTTGCGTCACATGAGCGAGTTTCAATAGAGCGTAGGCAATCCCTGCAGGACCATGCGCAAATCCAAGCTGAGAATTGGCGTTGATTCCTTCCCTCCATCCCTGACCCACTTCCATCCTTTTTACACATTCGGACAAACGATCTCCACATAAAGAGGAGAGTTTAATGAGAAAAGGATCGGGAGATCTTTCATGCAATTGGAGTAAGCATAGTAGCAATCCTGCGCTTCCGCCTACGACATCATAGACAGAATCACTTTGAATGTGACGCTCTTCGAGACCCGCAGCGATTTTTTTTGCCATCTCAATATATCGATTTTCATCGAGCAGACGAGAACAATGGACCAGGCCATAAATCAGTCCTCCAACACCTGTAAAACCTCCGATTCCAACTAACTCGATCCATTTTGCTATTTTATCGATCTTTTGATTCAATTCAGCTAGGGTGCCGACAGCGCATGTGCGCCATTGAGGGTCTTTACAGTGATGAAAAAGCGCTGCAAAAAAGAGAGCAATTCCCATACGCCCCCCATAGAGATTCTCTGAAATCGGGCCAAGGTTATATTGCTCTGAGACAGGTTTGTATTCTAAATCAATCCAGTTCAATCCGCCATTCGGCAAAGAAAATGAGCGATTCTTTAACTGAGCAGCTAGGTCGAGCACAACAGCCGTTGTATCTTCAGCATTCATTTGATTTCGTTGAACAGAATTCGATTGAATGAATCTTTTACGACTTTGCTGTTTACCGGTTTTAATAAAAAATGCAGCGCGAATATATTTTTGCTGTAGCTCGCAATCACTCTTGCTCATCCCTCTGATTCGTTCGCATACATTATGAAAAGAAGCAGATTCAAGAGCATTTTCTAAAACAAGCTGATTATTTTTTCCATAAAGATGCCGTTGGGATGGATAGCTTGTAAAATAGGGGATATCTCCATCTAAAAGAGCTTTTTTCTCTTCAGCGAGAATCGGCAAAAACCGCTCCCCTCCATTTTCAATTAGATGCTTACAAAGATGATTTAATTTCTTCTCAGTTAAGTGTGGATTTAAAATCAATTGCCCACTTCTAAGGCTACTCAGTAGCCAACCATAAAACCTCGTTGAACGAAACACAATCCGCACAGGAATATCGGCCATCTGAGCAAGAGGACTGTTTTCTCTCAAAAGATAGGTTCTATGTTTCATGATAAAATGGTACATGGCATTGAAGCCTTTCAGGATCTCCTCAACATAGTCTTCAGGTGAAATCCTTTTTCCGTTACTGCGAACTGTTTGTTTACATTCCTCGTTGCGAATCGACATTTCAGTCAAATAAATTTGATCCGAACCCAGTTTCTTCCATGAATAAACCGTAATCAATTCTCTCCCCTCAGCACCGAGGCCGCTAGCATCGACTCCTTTTTCAATAGGTGAATGGGTAAGAAAAACAGGAAACATACCCGTCTTTAACACGAAGTTATCTAGTTTTAGAGAGGTGCGAAAATCGGGAATGTCAAGAGAAGAGCGAAACAGCGTTTCTAAATCGATTAAAATAGGAAATTCCCCATTTGCAATTAGGTTTTGTCTATGAACATCTGTTCCATCGAGTAGATACATCAAACAAGAGAGCATTCCTGCTCGTTTGTAATATCGAGAAACAGCCTGCAGATTCATACATTCGAGATTCTCAACAAATTCTTCCCAGCCATACCCTTCTCTAGCAAGAACCTGATACCCTTTTAGCTGAGGGGAAAGACCCAACTGATTCAACTCGAATAAAAGAGCATGAAATGCAGACACACCCCTCAAATCCCTTGGCTTATAGAAAAGTTTCTTTCCAAATTCAAAGGTTAAGAGAGCCACAGATTTCCCCCCTTGGTGAGGATCGCCTAAACCACACTGAATCGAGGTGAGCATGCCTAAGGGATTTCCATGGTTAAAGGAGTCGGACAACAACGAAATATCTTGCTTCAGGCGCGTCAGAAGCTCAAGATAGCAATCCTCCCATTGATCTAAAAAAACAGCAACCTTACGCCCAAGTTCCTGATACTCCTTAAAAAAGGCTCTCAAACCGTCGGGGTTAGAAAAACGATCTACAATAAAGCTGTTATAACGCTGCTTAGATGAACGCCCCCTCAAAAGCCCCTGTAATTTATCCGATGCCAGTTCCAATGATATTGCAGGGCTGCAGAGATGAATCCACCTTTTCACAAGATAATTTTCAAGCTGAGATATCGCTTCTGGAGATACAAGTGAATGAATAGAACTCATTTTCGCTAGAAGTCGACCCCTCGCAGCGCCGCTCCAAGGCCAAATCGCTTCAATAAAAGGATGCCTTTGAAGCTCAGAAGGGGGGGCAGTTTTTTTTGCGCAGGTGATTAGCTCTTCAACAGTGTCCGCGTAAGATTCCATGGTTTGATTCGTACCATACGCCTCCATTAACGATCAATAGGCATTTGAACTCAGAAATTTTCACTTGCAATCTTAAAAACCTAGAGATACAGTCTGAAACGTATTCAAATCATACAAAAACTGATTTTAATCCAAACATTTTACGCCAATTTTGATGGAGAAGATATGAGTAAAAAGAAACTTTCTCATGAGTTAGAAGCTAAATTGATCGCCAAGGTAAATGCAAGGGCATGGAAATATCCAGAGTTCAAACAAAAACTGTTCTCGAATCCACGCGGAGCTCTTGACGATCTAGGATTGCAGTGTTTGGGCGCGCATCAAAATATTAAAGTCGTTGAAGAGAAAAAAAATGAACTTATTATTGTGTTGCATGATGAGCCCCCAAGTGTTGATGCTTTTAATTCAAAAGACTTAAAAGAAATAGAAATTGTTGGAGGATGCACTAATTCAACCTGTATTTTGACCACGAATACACCCTGCACAATCGAATATTAACAGAAAAACACTCTCCAATCTATTCGTCCATTTCTTAGCATCAAGAAATGGACGAACTTGAACTTATCCTTACCGCCACTAGAGTCATATCGTCGTGCTGAGCCGTTCCGTGGCTGAAGAGTTGAACATCTTCGACGAGCTGATCGATAAACTGTTGCGCCGTTTGCCTTTTTCGATGGAGGAGAAACTCGTGGAGCCGTTTCTTCCCAAATAGATGGCTGTCGGCATCATGCGCCTCGAGAACTCCATCTGTATAAATGAGAAGTAGATCCCCATTTTTTAGCGTCGTTTCTTTCGTCTGAATCACATAGATTTGCTGTGCTCCCATCGCAATCCCCCCCGTCCAGAGCTCCTGGATGTGCGTCCCATGGAGAAGAAGCGCGGGAGGATGTCCCTGCGTACAATAGATGAGATGATGGTCCTTCGGATTGTAGATCCCCATCCATAAAGTGGAAAACATCGATGACTCATGCGCGTCGACTAAATAGAGATCGTTCACCCTCCGCACCATTTCAGAAAGATCGCGGGTCGTTTGAGCAAAAGAACGGATCATACTCCGCAACCCAAGAGAAAATAGGCACGCAGAAATCCCTTTGCCCGCAGTGTCGCAAACAACGAGCAAAATCCTCCCATCTTCCAACCGAAGGAGATCATAAAAATCTCCGTTCACCTCTTTGGCTGCATAATAGGCGGTCCCAATGTCAACACCCGGAAGGCCAGGAATATGTGTCGGCACCAAGCTGGCCTGGATTTCATGGCCAATCCGCAACTCTTCAGCCAATTTTTCTCGATTGAGCCGTTCCCTCTCTGCTTCCTGAGCATGGCGCAAGAGTCCGTCGAGGGTTTCATTGAAACGAAGGCCCAATTGATTGATCT
>CAZIML010000049.1:0-11101 GCA_964540255.1 uncultured bacterium | reverse complement strand
TGTCTTTCAATTTTTGATCTTTTGAATCGAGATGTTCAAAAACAATCGACAAAGCCTCAAGAATGAACTCTTTGGGTTGTTTCGGGAGTTGTTGGCAAAATCGTTCGGGGTTGGGCGATCGAAGCGCATCGAGAGTTTCGTCAGTACAGGTCGGTTGCAAATTCGTTATTGAAGATCGTTGCTGGATGAGTAGTGCCATCGAAATCCCCCTAGTTGGCGTTAAAAAAGCAGGGAGTATATTCTGAAACACTTTTTTATATACAGAGTTTTTCGCTTCGAGCCATTCCCGCTGTAGTGGGAAAGGCTCTGGACAAAGTCCAGTTGTATATAAATCCCTCTAGGCCTATGATTTCCAACCTTTAAAACCTCTTTCAAGGATCATTCTCATGACCTCTCCCCTTTCCCTTTTAAGCAATCCGCCGCCGCCAGAAAGGTCCAAATCCCCCGACTCAATCGGAGAGGAGATCGCCCGCGCCCAGAGGATGGTGCCTACAATCCCCTTGGAACTTCCGATCCTCCCAACAGATACGAAGGAAACGATTGGCTGGATGAAGGAAATGGCCGCGACGATCGCTGCAAGCGCGGGTCTGAGGGCGCGTCTCATTGAGCCAACCCCTTTGCCAATGGAACAAGTAGAGGAGATAGGAGCTGCAGAACCGCCCCCTACGACAGGAAAGAAGAAAAAAACTCAGGGCCCGTTCCGACATGCTCTTCCCTATATAATGCCGCACAAAGTCATTTACGACAGCGGCTTCCCGTTCGATTTTCAACAAAAACTCATGCGCCTATTTTACCCACCTACAACCAAAGTCCGCCTTAAGGGAGAAAAGAGACAGGAATTTGCGATCGGCAGCCCATTAGACAGAGATGGAACGGTCGAATTGTCCAGTTTAAAGGGGAAGAGAAGAGCACGCATCGAAGCGTTGACTCATTACACCATCCGCACAAACGGCCAGGTTTTGTGCGTGGGAACGAAGGATTTAGACCCGTATATCCGAATTTTGGGAAAAGTCACTCACTCCCATCGAGGGCAATATACGATCGCTCCGACCCAAGCTACCGAAGAGGCAGCCATCATACTCTCTTCTCACAGGCAAAGAGAAATCCTCTTCGATCTGATCAAAGTAACACAAAAAAACCTAGCACACTGGCCCTCCCATGAGGTCCATCTGAACTTTAGCGGACGTAACATAAAAGCCGTCGGCTACGATCTCAGAGAAATGCCAGAGCCCTAGAAGGGCTCTTCTGCGGCGGTTTGGGCAGGCTCTGATTGAGCGAGAATTAGATCTTTGAAGATCACATGGACCGAAGAGACGTGAAGACCGCTCCAGCGGCTGATCTCCTTCACCAACTTCTCTTGCACCTCTTCCGCTTTTTCGGGAATGTTCACACCGTAGGCAATATTGATCTCAACCCGGATTTCTACAGAATTTTTTTCAAGATCTTGGATTACGTGAATCCCCTTCACCCGTTCAATCTCCCTCCCTAAAAGAGAGTCGAAAAGATTCCCCTCGAGAAACCCTATCCCCTCGATTTTTGAAAGACACTGAACTGCAATCGCTTGAAAGACGCGTGTGTCGATATCGCGGATAAAAACCGTTTCGGGAAGGTCGATTTCCCTCGAATCCATATTCTTGAGCTGGTCGTACATAAAGAACCTCTTTGAAGAGTTTGATTATAGATGAATGGAAACTTTTTCTCAAATCGACTATCCTTATCTAAACAAGGAACACCTATGAATCTAGCTATCAGCCCCCTCATGATCGTCAGCGCCCTCGGCATTGGCGCCCTCTCTGCCTACCTCGCCCGCAAAAGAGGAAGAAACCCCTATCTTTGGTTCGCCGTCGGCTTTCTCTTCGGCATCTTTGGCATTTTCGCCATCTTTTTCGCCTCAGGGAAAAAGAAAGAAGAGGCCGCCGCCCCTAAGGAGCCAGTCTTTTCTATCCAAGGACCTAAAGATAAATTTTGGTACTACTTAGATCCCGCGAACCAACAGCTCGGCCCGATGAGCCACGATGCGGTCACGGCAGCTTGGCACGAAGGAAAAATCCATATGGGAACGCTCGTTTGGCACGAAGAACTTCCCGAGTGGAAGCCCTTGAAAGAGGTCGTCAAAATCGAGGGAGCTTAAGCTCCCTCAAACACATTTTTTACCAGGAAGCTTTCACAACACCGGGGATGAGACCCTGGTTCGCCATCTCTCGGAAGCAGAGGCGGGAAAGCTTAAATTTGCGTAAGAAACCGCGCGAACGGCCGGTAAACTGGCATCGATTCCGCAGACGGATAGGCGAAGAATTTTTTGGCAACTTGTTGAGGGCGTCGACGGCAGCAAGTCTTTCTTCGATATTTTTGCTCATATCGAGGATCGTCTCTTTCAGCGCTTTCCTTTTATCCCACTTATTTTTTACCATTCGTTCTCGTTTCAGCTGTCTTGCGACTTGAGATTTTTTTGCCATTGTTCCTCTTACTTCTTACGGGCAGGCCCTTTTTGGCGCTGCTTGCGGTTGGGGTCTTTCTTGTTGATTACGTATACCCGGCCCTGACGGCGGACGATTTTGTCCCCCTTCGAAGGGTCGGCCTTAATGGAAGCCTTAACTTTCATGAAAATATCCTCTCATTCAAAGCCTATTGTTATACACGCGGGGCCGATTTACTTTCAAGCTTGAAGTTTAGTCCCCCATCCTGTATCTTTAAAGACGAATTTAATTTTTGAACTCGGATGAAAACAGATGAAACGTACATACCAGCCCAGCAAACTCCGCCGCAAAAAGACCATCGGATTCCGCGCTCGCATGAAAACTGCGGGGGGAAGAAAGGTGATCAACCGACGCCGCAGAGCGGGCAGAAAAAAACTAGCTGCTTGATCTTTCCAAAAGCAGTGCGCCTTCGTTCCCGTCGAGATTTTCAGCGGGTAGCGAAAGAAGGAAAACGGCTGGTGGGGAGGTATCTTTGTATTGACTACCGACCCGCCAAGCTCCTCAAGCTAGGGATTAGCGCTTCCACCCGCTATGGCTCCGCTCCGGAGCGCAATCGTTTTAAGCGATTGATCCGCGAAGCGTTCCGCCTCACCTACGCCGCCCTCCCCTCCTATGAACTCAACGTGATCCCCCGCCAGTGTGCCAAAGAGGCGAAATGCGGTGAAATCATGGCTGAACTCTCTCGGCTCCTTAAATGAAGTTGAACGAACCGCAGGAAAAAGCTGTTCGAACCACCCGTGGCAGAGTTCTTGTCCTCGCGGGCGCGGGAAGCGGTAAAACACGGGTCATCGTCCACAGAATCGGCTACCTCATTGAGACCGGAGTGAACCCTGAAGCGATCCTCGGCCTCACCTTCACCAACAAGGCGGCCGCCGAAATGCGCCACCGAGTGAACGATTTGATCGGGACCCAAAGGGGAAAACTAGTCACTCTCTCCACGTTTCATAGTTTTTGCATGCTCGTCTTGCGCAAAGAGATTGAAAAATTGGGCTATACCCGCGAATTCAGCCTCTATGACGAGAGAGACATGCAGAGATTGATCCAGCAATTGGCGCGCGAGATGCTGGGCCACGAGGGGGAGCTCCCCTCTCTCGGGCCGACGAAAGCGGCTCTCGCCCTAGCGGCCAATCAGGGACTGTCGCAAAATGATGAACAAGAAATGGAGAACCATAGCTGGCATGATTCATTTTCGAAGGATCTTTATGTGCGGCTCAACTCATCGCTGAGGGCCTATAACGCAGTGAGTTTCGATAGTCTCATCACTTTGACGATCCAACTCTTTGAAGAACACCCAAAGGTGCTCGAAAAATATCAAGATCGCTTCCAATATTTGATGATCGATGAATATCAAGATACAAATCCGGCCCAATTTCGGCTCGCCGAGCTTTTGTCAGCCAAATATCAAAATCTATGCGTTGTGGGAGATGATGATCAATCGATTTACGGCTGGAGAGGGGCCGAGGTGAAAAATATCCTCAATTTCAACGCCGATCAAATCATCAAACTCGAACAAAATTACCGATCTACTTCAACGATTCTCGATGCGGCCAATGCTGTGATTGGAAATAACAAAAACCGATATGAAAAAAAACTGTGGAGCGCCTCTGAAAGGGCCGATCCGATCGAAGTGTTCAACGCCCCCACCGATCTCGAGGAGGCCAATGGAGTGATTCAACGGATGATCCGCTATCATGAACAAGGGCTCAAATGGCGCGATATGGCGATCCTCTACCGCTCGAATGCCCTTTCCCGTCAATTTGAGACAGCTCTTTTGCAAGCTTCGTGGCAAAAAGAGGGGAAATGGATGAGGGGCATCCCCTATGAAGTATTTGGCGGGCTTGAATTTTCCGAAAGGAGCGAGATCAAGGATTTACTCGCTTATCTTCGGGCGATTGCCAACCCGCTCGATCAAGAGGCCCTCCTTCGGATCATCAATGTCCCTCGGAGAGGCATCTCCGATACATTTCTCGACCAGCTCACTCAAGCCAATCGGGCGGCGAACATCCCCCTCTGGGAACAGCTTGAAAAAGCCTCCTCGGAGAAAAAAGCGGTGGCTTCATTTCTCGATCTGATGAAAGAAGCAACGGAAAGATTTAAAAATCCCCCCCTCTCGGAGACGCTCGTGTGGCTGATTGATAAAATCAACTATAAAAAAGCGATCGAGGAAGAGGTGAAGTCAGAAAAAATGCGCCAATTCAAATGGGAAAACGTTCAAGAGTGCGTCAATGCGCTCGCTCAGTTTGAAGAGGGTTCGCTCCAAGATTTTATCGCGACAACGACCCTCAACCGGCAAACGATGCAGCTCCAATCGAAACAATCGAGTGAAGACAAAGTCCACTTGATGACTTTTCATAGCGCGAAGGGGCTCGAGTTTCCCGTTTGTTTCCTCGTCGGACTTGAAGATGGGATCATCCCCCACGAAAAAAGTATGATGCAAACAGGGCTCGAAGAGGAGAGGCGCCTTTTTTATGTGGGAATCACCCGAGCGAGAAAACACCTCATCCTGAGTATGGCAAGAGCCCGGATGAAAATGGGGAAAGTCCACCCGACCAACCCTTCCCGCTTTCTCTTCGAAATTCCGAAAACCCTCTTCAAAGTGACCGACCACAAGGTGTTTTCGTGAAAACAATCATTTTGCGCCACAGGCGGGAAAACTTAAAAAAGTGTTCCTTGACTGGTTTGGAAAAAAGAGAGGATCTTCAATTTTACACCTATCCTGTCGACTCACTTCCCGATTGTTCCGGGGCTCTTTTGTTAAAAGTAGGGGCGCCGCCTCTCACGATCGAAGATGCCGACCGCCCCCTTTTTCTGATCGATGGAACGTGGCGTTTGGCTCAAATCATGGAAAAACAATTGCCGTGGAAGCTCGAAGCGAGGAGCTTGCCGCCGGGGTTTCGGACCGCCTATCCGCGCCGCCAAACCGATTGCCCCGATCCTGAATCGGGCCTCTCGTCGCTCGAAGCCCTCTATATCGCCCACATGATTCTCGGTCGTTCCACCGACGGCCTTCTCGATCGGTATTATTGGAAAGAGCCATTTCTATCGCAATTCAAAGGAAATCTATGGCAGCCATTGCACCTTTAGGAGAGAGCATAGCTCAGTTAGAAGAGAAATTAAAATCTAAGAATGAGAGTTGGCTCAAAGAAGTAGCGGAACAACAGAAAAGGCCAAGAAAAATTGAACCGCACAGTACAAAACCGCTCGTTCCAGTTTGTCCCTGGCATCCAGGCATGGCTGAGGCTTTTGTGTTGGGCGATGGAAACGAAGTGAATGAAAAACGGTTGAAAGAGTGGGGCTATCGGGTCACAAACCTGAAAGGAGAAAGACTCTCTTGGAGAAACCTTCCTCAAAATCACTCGATCGATCTGATCGTCGCTGATAAAGCTCTCAATCGGACTCCTCCCTTGGAATTCATTCCTTGGTTGAAAGCCATCCACAAGTCCCTAACGGATGATGGGGAGTTTCATCTCACTTTCCTCATGGGCCCAAGGAATGGGAAAGGGGTTTGGGAATTATTTGAAACAGAGTTGATCAAAGGGGTATTGATAAAACTAGGCTTTAAAATCGAGGGGATGGTGTTACCCTACTTTGATGAAATTTCCGTTTGGTACGTATTAAAAAAAGCTACCGGTTCTTGACAGCTGGATCAGAAGAGACACTCCACCCTTGGCCGAGAGCTTTATAGAGCGAGATCAGGGAGAGATAAAGATCTGCATTCGTGTTCACCTGCTCGAGTTGCGAAACGAAGAGAGAGTTTTCAGCATTCAGAACGGTCAGATAATCATTTTGGCCGTTTTCATATCTTAAGTTGGCCAGCTTTAAGTATTGCGCGAGGGACGCCACCCGATCGTTTTGAATCACAATCTTCTCCTGCGCCTTTTGGTGTTGGATGAGCGCATCGTCCACCTCTTTGAGCGCCGTAAGAATCGTCTGCTGATAGGTGTGGAGCGCTTCGAGCAAGATCGCCTCCGCCTCGTTCAATTGGTTCGAGAGGCGCCAACCGGTGAAGAGAGGTTGAAAAGCATCCACCGTTTGGTCAAAAAGAGAAGCTGAGTTTTTGAAAAATTGGGTCCACTCGGTCGTTCTCTGCCCAAAGACTCCTGTGAATGTAAAGGTGGGCAAAAAGGCTGCCCTTGCCACCCCCACCTCGGCATTTGCAGAGAGGATTTGCTCTTCCGCTTGCATGATATCGGGGCGATTCTCCAATAAATCGGAAGGGAGCCCCGCTGGAATGGAAGGGGGAAGAGACAATTGAGTCAAAATGGTCCCTTGAGAAATCTCCCCCGGTGCTTGTCCGATGAGAACGCTGATCAAATCTTCTTGCTCTGCTATGAAGGTTTCAAAATTCTTGATCTGCACCTGTGCCAGGAGCGCCTCCGATTCAGCCTGCTTCACCTCCATTTCTGAAACGAGCCCCCCCTCAAAGCGGAGAAGAGCGATGTCCCACGATTTGCGGCGCGACTCGTAGGTGAGTTTTGAAATCTCCAGTTGGCTAACGTATTGCTTGAGTTGAATATAGGCCGACGCGACAGAACTGAGAAGAGAAACCACAACGTTGCGCCGGTTATAGACCTGGCCTAAGTAGATCGATTTGGCCGACTCGGCGCTGTTGCGGATTTTTCCCCAGAAATCAAACTCATAAGAGATCTTCTCAAAAAGAGAGTAGAGATTGTTGATCCGAGGGACTCCCGGAATGAGGGGCTGATAATTGATATCTTCTGAAAGCTTGATCCGATCATAATCCCCAACCAGATCCACCTCAGGAAAAAACTTGGAAAAAACCACTCGGTATTTGGCGTAAAACTCAAGGACTCTTGCGCTTGCGACCTTTAAATCTTGATTATTCTCCAGAGCCAATTGGATCAACTGATCGAGCTCCGGATCTTGAAATTGACGCCACCAATCGATGTTGGCATAGTCAGAAAGATTTTCTGAATCAAACCGATACGTTTGCCCAATTTCCATAGAGGGGCGCGAATATTCAGGCTTTAAGTTGCACCCCATTAGAAAAAGAAGGAGCAAGAATTTTTTCATCGCTTCCCTTTGAACCGATCTGAGAAACGCTCCACCATCTTATAGAACATCGGGACGAAGAGAAGTCCCAAGATCATCGCAACAATCATCCCGCCGATGATTCCAGTCCCCACGGACTTGCGCCCAGCGGCCCCCGCCCCCGATGTAATCACTAAAGGAAGTGCTCCCGCGATGGTCGCGATCGAGGTCATGATAATCGCTCGAAAGCGAAGTCGGGTCCCTTGAAGAGCCGCCTCGTTCAGATCGACTCCTTCTTTTCTTTTTTGATTCGCAAATTCAACGATCAAAATCGCGTTTTTAGCGGTGAGACCAATGAGGGCGATCGTCCCGATGAAAAAATAAATATCGGCCCCCCTGCCCCCAAGAGCGACCGCAGAAATCGCTCCAAAAACTGCGAAGGGAGAAGAGATCAAGATCGCCATCGGAAGGGACCATCTCTCATAGAGGGCGGCCAAAATTAAAAAGGCGAGGAATAATGAGCTCAAGGGAGCCAATAGGGAGACTCCCCCTTCTTCTTTTGTTTGCAAAGCGATCCCTCCCCACTCATACGACATCTGAGGGGGGAGAAGAGGCCTTGCAATCTCTTCCAAGAGGGTGATGATTTTGGCAATATCCATCGTCTTCGGAATGACTGTGATCAGCCCTGCGGGAGAGCCATTGAACCTTTGATAGAGAGAGGGACCTTTTGCAAACCGAGGAGTGACTAATGATTTTAACGGGATCATCTGATTTTGCTCTGATCTTACATATACATCGCCTATATCTCCCACCTGGCTTCGGAAGGCAGACTCAGCTTGAGCGACCACTTGATAGACTCCCCCCATCTTGTTGAATTGATTGATGTACACTGAACCGAGGAGCACTTGAAGAGCCTCGTAAATCTGATTGATCCGGACCCCAAAAGAGCGGGCTTTGGGCTTATCTACATCGAGGAATAATTCCATCGCATCAGCCCGAATCGAATAGAGCAAATCTGAAAATTCTGGATGGCCTTTCGCTTTTTGGACAATCTGCTCAATCACCCGATTCACCACCTCATAGTTAGCATCTCCATGATTGACAATCCACAAGTCGATTCCCCCTACAATCCCGATCCCGGGGATATCGGGAGGGTTGAAAGCGGTCACCTGAGCCTCCGGGATATCTTTGAACTGTTCATTCAGGTGATTGATGATTTGAAAGGCCCCTTCGTGGTGAGCGCCTCTCTCCTTCCAGTTTTTCAGCTTGACGAAGTAGGTTCCATTCGTAATTTTTGCAATCGATTCGAGGAGGCTGTATCCAGAAAAGGAGAGAAAATCTTCGACTCCAGGAGTTTTTAGGGCGATTTCTTCGATCTTTTTTGAAACGTGCTCGACCCTGTTCAAGCTCGCCCCATCGGGAAGGGCTGCTGAGATCAGGATCAACCCTTGATCCTCGTGAGGAACGAGTGCATTCGGAACCGAAGCAAAGAGGAGGTAGAGGGCGTATAAGAGAGAGAGGTAAAAGCCTGCGGTGAAAAGGGGGCGGTGAATCACCCACTTCACCCATTTCAAACAAAATTCTGTCGCCGCCTCTAGCTTTTCATTGAAAAAACGTTCGAACCGACTGACCGACTCTTTGGGTTTCAGAAGGTAAATCGCTAAAACAGGGCTCAAAGAGAGAGCGACAAATCCCGAGATCAATACAGAAACTGCAATCGTCACTGCAAATTGTTTAAAAAATTCCCCTGCAATCCCTCCGATGAAAGAAACTGGAATGAAAACCGCAGCAAGAACGCAAGAAGTGGCGATCACAGGCCCTGCCACCTCGTTCATCGCCCGGATCGCCGCTTCTTTCACTCCCAATTGGGTCGTTCGGATGCTTCTTTCAATATTTTCCACCACGACGATCGCATCGTCCACCACAATCCCGACCGAAAGAACAAGGCCAAAGAGGGTGAGAGTGTTGATCGAAAAGCCAAAAAGCTCCATGCCGGTAAAAGTTCCGAGAATCGAGACGATCATTGCAACGATCGGGATGATCGAGCTCCTCACGCTGTGTAAAAAAAGAAAAATGATCAACGAGACAAAAAGAGCCGCCTCTAAAAGGGTCTGCCCCACTTTCTCCATCGACATTTTGATATACTCAGAAGTGTCGTAAGGAATCCGGTATGTAATCCCTTCCGGGAAAAATTCGGAAAGCTCTTTTAGTTTTCGCTTGACCCGATTCGAAATATCAAGCGCATTGGCAGTCGGATCTTGATAGATCGAAACGAAAGCACCCGTTTTCCCATTTAAATGCCCATCGATATTGTAGCTTTGAGAACCGAGCTCAACCCGAGAGACATCCTTTAAAAAAACCATCGAACCATCTCGATTCGCTCGAAGAATGATGTTTTCGAATTCAGCAGGAGTGCTCATTCTTCCGGGAGCATTCACAGGAATCGTCAATTGACTCGGATAGGCGCTTGGTTCTTGCCCGATCAGCCCGATCGCCCTTGTGCTGCTCTGTTCTTGGACTGCGCTGATCACATCCGATACAGTCATGCTATATTGAGCGAGCTTGTCGGTATTCAACCAAAGGCGCATTGAATAATTTTTCGCATTGATCACGCTGGCCGAATTGACACCTGCAACACGGCTTAAATGATCCGCGACATCGGTATTGGCAAAATTGGCGAGAAAAATGTCGTTATATCTCCCCTGTTCTCCCTCAATCGCAATGAAAAGAAGGACCGAGGGGAATGAATTCAGAACTACAACCCCCTGCTTTTGTACTTCTTCCGGAAGAGCTGAAAGGGATAAGTTGACCCTGTTTTGCACATTCGTCAGCGCCCGATTTGGATCGGTCCCCAATTTGAAATTGACAATCAGGCTCAAATTTCCCGGGGCCGTGCTTTGAGAATACATATAGAGCATATTCTCAACTCCGTTGATCGCCTTTTCCAGAGGAGCTGCAACACTTTCAGACATTGTAGAGGCAGAAGCGCCCGGAAAATGGGTCGTCACTAAAATTTGAACAGGGACGAGAGGAGGAAATTGTTCGACGGGAAGACGCCTCATCGAAAAAATGCCCAAAACGGTGATGATGATCGAAAGAACCACCGAAAAAATCGGCCGTTGAATAAAGAAATTAGAAATCATTTCTTCTTCCGCTTTTTCTCTTTTCGATTCACCACCTCAACCAAAGACCCATCATGCACTTTGTTGATCCCTTGGCTGATCACCTCTTCTCCAGCTTTGAGTCCTGACTTGATCACCCAAAAATCGCCATGCCAGCTTCCTGTCACAACGCTCCGTTTCTCCACCCGATTCTTTTTCCCGATTACATAGACAAACCGCCCCGTGTCCCCTTGGAATACAGCCGACTGAGGGACTAAGATCGCTTTCGGCCTCTTGGCCCCTCTCACCACTGCCCGTACAAACTGCCCCGGTTTCAGGATCGACTTCGGGTTGTCAAAAACAGCCCTTGCGCTCAAGGTACCCGTATCGGAATTCAAAACGGGGGAGACAAAGCTCACCCTTCCTTCCTCGCTGTATTTCGATCCATCGCCTAAAATCAGAGAAACGTCGAATTGGTAATCTCTGGGAATCACGAGCTCCCCCGCCTCGATCTCTTGATTGCTTTGCAAA
>CAZIML010000048.1:0-11108 GCA_964540255.1 uncultured bacterium | reverse complement strand
CCAAGTGGTAAGGCAGCGGTTTTTGGTACCGCCATTCGGAGGTTCGAATCCTTCCGCCCCAAATATGAATGCTATGATTTTCGCCGGCACTTCCCATCCAGAGCTCGCTCGCGAAGTGGCGAAAGAGTTAGGGGTTTCTTTAGGGAAAACGGTCATCGAGACCTTTCCCGACGGAGAGATCGGGTGCCAGATTCTCGAAAATGTGAGAGGGAAAGATGTGTTTGTGGTTCAGTCGCCCGCACGCCATCCCAATCACTTTCTGATGGAGCTCTTAATCCTGGTCGACGCGTTGAAAAGAGCTTCGGCGAAAAGCATCGTTGCGGTGATCCCCTATTACGCCTACGCAAGGCAAGATCGGAAAGAGAAGGGGAGAGTCCCTATCACTGCGCGCCTCGTGGCCAATTTATTGGAGCGGGCGGGAGTGACAAGAGTTTTGACGATGGATCTGCACACCGAGCAGATTCAGGGGTTTTTTGATATCCCGGTCGATCACCTTTATGCGCGGCGCCTCTTTGTGGAGACGCTCAAAAAGTTGAAGTTGAAAGAAGGGATTGTGGTCTCTCCCGATGTGGGGAGCAACAAGATGGCCCGCAAGTTTGCGGAAGATTTGAAGTTCGATCTCGCGATTGTCGACAAGAGACGGGTCAGTGGACGGAAAGTTGAAGTCAAGGACCTGATCGGCAATGTGAAAAACAAGCAGGTGATCTTGGTCGATGATATTTGTTCGACCGGAAGCACTTTGTCGACGGCCGCGAAAGTTTGTAAGAAAGAAGGTGCGAAAAGCGTCTTCGCTGTTGTGACACACGCCCTGATGATGGGCGGATATCAGATCGAGGGGGTTGATCAACTCTTCGTCACTGATTCGGTGCCTCCGTTGAAGGCGGGGAAAGAGACTCGAGTGGTCTCGATTGCCCCTTTAATTGCCGAGGCGATTGAATGTGTCATCAAAGCGAAATCGATTTCGTCGTTATTTGAAAGGAAAGTATGAAATTAGCAGTACACACAAGAAGCAAGGGAACCAAGGGCGACGTAAATAAATTACGCCGTGAGGGGAATGTCCCAGGAATTTTGTATGGCGCCAATGAGCCAGGAATTCCTGTACACGTTAAAGCGGATGAAATTCACGCGATCCTTCGGAATATGAAGCCAGGTCTTCTCTCTACAACAGTTTTCGAGCTCACAGAAGGCTCTAAAAAGCACAAAGCGGTCATTAAAGACATCCAATATCATGTGGCGACCTATGACGTTCTCCACATCGACTTTGCTCTATTGAAAGACGATCAGCCGATCACGATCAACGTTCCTCTCCAAATGGTAGGCGTTGCTGATTGCGCTGGAGTGAAGCTCGGCGGTTTCTTACGTCAAGTGATCCGCAGTTTGAAAGTCGTTTGCTTGCCTAAACACATCCCGCAAGAGTTCACTGTCGATGTGCGCGACTTAAACATCGCCCAAGCGAAAAAATTATCTGATATCGCAATGCCCGCCAACGTTCGCCCGATTGGGAAATTGGATCAAGTGGCTGTGATTGTCGGCAAGAAAGCAGGAACCTAATCGCCTGTGAATAAGTATCTGATTGTAGGACTCGGAAACCCCGGTAAATCCTATGATCGGACACGTCACAATATTGGGTTCGCTGCAGTGGATCTCCTCGCTCAAAAAAAGAGCTTGGAGTTCAAAAAGCAGTTAAAGTTTAAGGGGAGCCTCGCCGAAGGTCAAATCGGAAGCGACCCTGTGATATTGTTAAAGCCGCTCACCTATATGAATCTGAGCGGCGAGTCAGTAGCGCTTGTGATGCACTACTTTCAGATCGATCTGTCCCGCCTCCTCATCTTGACCGATGATGTGGCACTTCCTCTGGGACAGCTCCGCATCCGCATCAACAGCGGTTCTGGGGGCCACAATGGCCTGAAGAGCGTTGAAGAGTGTTTGCAGACGAATCGATACCCGAGGCTCCGGATAGGGGTAGGAGACCGGGACAATGGAGATTTAGCGGACCATGTTTTGGGCCGTTTTTCTCCTGAGGAAGAAACGCTCATTCCAGGTGTTCTGGAACGGGTCGTTCAAGCTGTTGAAATTTGGCTTGACAAAGGACTAACCAGTGCGATGAATTTTGCCAATGTTTAAAGCATTCATCGACTCCGTGCATTGGAGCATGTAAATGGATAAAGACAAGAGACGAGCTCTCTATGAGGGGATGTATATCCTTAGCGCAACGCTGAGCGATGATTCCCGCAAGAAAGCTTTTGATAAAATTACCGATGGAATCACCTCGAAAGGGGGAGAGATCCATAAGATTCACGAGCAAGGTCGTAAAAAGCTCGCCTACGAGATCGATGGAAAGCGCGAAGGATATTACTACGTTCTTTACTTCACAGCGCCGACCCAGACGATCGGAGAACTTTGGAAAGAGTATCACCTTCATGAAGATCTCATTCGCTTCATGACCATGCGCACCGAGAAAGTTCTCGAGACTTTAGAATTCCAACCCCTCAAGACGCAAGGCTAAGCATGTTTCAAGAAAGAAGAAGAGCTCAAACAGAGAGAGCGCCATCTCAAAATGGTCCTCAACAAGGGAATGAATCTCCATTTTCTAGAAAGAAGAAGACGTGCCCTTTCGTCCTTTCTAAGATGGATGACATCGACTACAAAGATATCGAGACGCTCAAGCAGTTCATCACAGAGCGCGGCAAAATTTTGCCCCGCCGGATCACTGGCGTATCTTACTATTATCAAAAAGTGCTCAAAAAAGCGATCAAGAGAGCCCGTCACATGGCCCTTTTGCCTTTCGTAGCGGAAGAATAGGAGAACCCAGATGAAACAACAATTGTTATTGCTCCAAGACGTAGATGCCCTCGGCAAGAAGGGTGAAATCGTAACAGCTAGACCTGGCTATGTGCGCAACTTCCTCATCCCGCAAGGGTTTGCTGTGATTGCAAGTCCAAACACTCTCCGCAAGCAAGAAAGACTGCGCGCTGAGCGGGCGAAACAAGCGATCATCGACCGAAAAGAATCGGAAGAACTCGCAGCCCAAGTGGAAGGAACCGCTCTTGAAATCCGCGTCAAAGTGGATCCAGAGGGACACATGTATGGTTCTGTTTCTGCGGCAGACATTGCCCAACTCTTCCAAGAGAAAGGACTTCCAATCGACCGGAAATCAGTTCTTGTGACTAAGCCAATCAAAGTGACTGGCGCCCACAAGATTTCTCTCAAGTTGAAAGAGGGGATCATTGCCAACTGCCTGCTCAATATCGTTCCAGAAGGCTTCATTGCGACTGGAATCGAAGCTGTCACAGCTCCTCTTCCTACAGAAGAGAAAAGCGAAGAAGCTCCTGAGTAATTTGTTTCCTAAAAGCGATCGAGAAATCGATCGCTTTTTCTATCCATAGAGGTAGTGATGAACGATTCCTCTATCTGGACTATGCCCTAAAATAGGTCCCCAGAACGAATTTGAGCCGATATGATGTCCAATCGCTGCTGCGATTGAAACTTTTTGTGTCAGCGTCCCGAAAATAATTCCCCCCATCAAAGCATTGACCACCTGATGAGGCCGGTCTGGATCGGCATGCGCCGCTGCGAAAACAAGGGAACTTAGAGCCACTCCCGCAACTGGGCCAACCAGGGCAACACTACCCGTTTGAACCGCCCCTCGGAAGATCAGTTCTTCAACAATCGGCAAAGAGAGGCAGGTCGTCATAGTATAATCCTCTCTGATCCTAAGGAGGAAAGCGGTTATTTTTTCCGCCTGCGCAGCCACCTTTTGAGTTCCAAGGGGGATTTTAGTAAATATTTCACTAAATAGATGGCGCCCCCGAGTTGTTTGACTGAATTGAGCCATCCCATATGTGGCGGCCATCGAAAGGGGAGAGGTGATCACTCCAAAAGCGAATGAGGAGGAGAGTGCCGTTCCTATCCCGATGGATCCCAATACTGTCGCATTGGATCTATTTGAAAATGTTTGCTTGATAGCATGGGTTAATTTTGTTAGTGAAAGCACTGAATCCTCCCGATCCGAACCTATTATACCACAGTCCGAAATATACCGAAATAACCTATATTCAATTGTTTATGAAAATGGAGTTGATAACTCCATAAATTGTCAATAAATGGAGTTGACGATTCCATAAATCAATGAATATGACGAGGAAAAGATCCCCTCCATCGTGGGGATATTGAAATTTTTCCAATTGAAACCATTCTTCCCCAACTTCCCCAGGGCGATTGCATGATCAATTGCTTGCAAAGAAAAATGAGCAAGGATCGCCATGAGGCATGGCGGCAGGATCACTGCGAAACGCAGTGGCAGGATCAAGAAAATTTCTTTTTTCTATCCTGTCGGCGTCTCGCCGATCCTGCCCGCTCGCTTCGAGCGGATCCTTGCTCTTTTTCCCATCCTTCTCTATTGATAAGACTTGTCAAGAGATTCTTCTTGCAATCGCCCTGCCAACTTCCCCAATTTCTTAAACAGTTTGCCTAGTGATTTCCGATTCTGCTAAGCTTATCGTTCTATGAACGGGAAGCAGAAAATCATTGTCACTGGTGCGGCCGGAATGATCGGTTCCGGCGTCGTCCGCTATTTAAACCATTTAGGTCATGACAATCTCCTCTTGGTCGATGATCTAAAATCGGGCGAAAAGTGGAAAAACTTAGTGGGGAAACAATTCTCCGACCTCATTTCAAAACATCATCTCTTTTCTTGGCTCGATGGAAAGGACGATGAGGTCGATGCGATCATCCACTTAGGGGCCTGCTCCGATACGGTCGAAACAAACGCCGATTATCTATTGGAGAACAACTTTCGTTACACAATCCGTTTAGCCGAGTGGGCTGTCAAACGGGAAAAGCGATTCATCTACGCCTCATCGGCAGCAACCTATGGGGATGGAACTCTCGGTTTCAATGACGACGAAGCTCAAATCGAAGCGTTGAGGCCGATGAATCCGTATGCTTTTTCCAAACAATTGGCCGATTTGTGGTTGAAGCGGGAAGGGTATTTATCGAAAGTTGTAGGGCTTAAGTATTTCAACGTTTTTGGGCCCAACGAGTATCACAAAGGGCGGATGGCCTCGATGGTGATGAAGATGACGCAGAAAGTGGAAGAGGAAGGGGTCATCCACCTTTTTAAATCAAATGAAGAGCGATTCGACCATGGAGGTCAAATGCGCGATTTCATCTATTTAAAAGATGCAGTGAGGATGACCTCTGCCCTTCTTGAAAAGCGATACAGAAACGTGTGCGGCATTTTCAATGTGGGGCAAGGAAAACCCACTACTTGGAATGTGGTCGCAGCCTCTCTTTTTAAAGCGTTGAAAAAGGCGCCGAACATCCAATACATCGACATGCCCAAAGAACTTCTTCGCCAATATCAGAATTATACTTGCGCTTCGATGGACAAATTCCATAAGATCTTCTCATTAGATCCAAAGTACATCTCAACGATGCCGATTGAAGAGGCCGTTCGAGAATATGTACAGGAGTATCTGGTGAGAAGCGCTCGATGGTAAAACTTGCAAGAACATTTAAACATTTCCAGCCATTCACAGCTCTTGTTTTGGGCGATTTTCTCCTCGATACCTACACTACAGGAAGAGTCAAAAGAATCTCGCCCGAAGCGCCTGTGCCGGTGATGGAAGTCATCAAATATGAGTCGCGTCCTGGCGGCGCTGGAAACGTCGTTTTGAATTTAACGACTCTTGGGGCCACTGTTTTTGCTGTCGGTCGGATCGGCCCTGACCCCGAGGGAGTTGAACTGAAACAGAGACTGGAGGCGGCTGACGCCCACGCTCTTTTCATCGAGCCCAGCTATAAAACTCCCGTTAAAAATCGGCTCATCGCCGATAGTCAGCAGCTCATCCGAGTCGACTTTGAAACATTGATGCCTCTCACGACCGATTTGGAAGAAAAAATCATCGCAGAATTGAGGGTATTGATCCCCAAGGTCGATGTAGTGGCCATCTCCGATTATGGAAAAGGATTTTTGTCTTCTAAGCTCCTCTCTCAGGCCATTCAGATCGCAAATGAGGCTAAAATTCCCACGGTCGTCGATCCAAAGGGGACCGATTTTTCCAAATATCAGGGAGCGACGGTGATTAAACCCAATCTCTCGGAGGCCTATGCTGCTGCCAAATGTCCTCTTTCGGCTTCTTTGGAACAGGTCGCTGATGAGTTGATTTCATTCACCGACACCCTTTTAATCACCCGTTCCGAAGCGGGAATTTCAGTATTTGATTCTGAAAGAAAAAGAACCGACTTTCCCGTTCGTTCAAAAGAGGTCAAAGATGTGACGGGAGCGGGAGATACTGTTTTATCGATGATTTGTTTAGGGCTTGCCAATGGACTCGATATCCATCAAGCAGCTCAACTGGCCAACATCGCTGCAGGTCTTGCGATCGAGCGGCTCGGATGCGTTCAAATCACCCTCTCTGAATTGGCCGAGCGCCTATTGGAATTTGATTTGGAGACAAAGGTGTTCGATGAGAGTCATACCTATGCTCTCCATCAGGTACTTCAAGGAAAGAGCTACTCTCTCCTTGTGCTCGACAAAGGGCAAGAGATGACCACCGAACTTTTTCGAACCCTTCGGTTCCTTTCCAAAAGAAAGGAGGAGCAGCTCATTCTTTATGTGAAAGATTCTGGGCCGAATGATGAGTTGATCGAATTTCTCTCCTCATTGGACGAGGTCGATTACATAATCTTGCAAACCGAAAATCTGAAAAACCTTTGCCAAGCGATCCATCCCCATGAAATTTATTTTTTGGATCAAGATCAGGCAGTGCGGCAAGGAAAAGAGCTTCTTCAATCTCTCATCGCGATAGAAGGGGTTGTATGAGACCCTTTGACTCTCATTCAATGGATTTGGTTTGGAACAGTTCTTCCCTTTAATCCTTTTCTTTTCTCAATGCGCTTTGGCGTTGTTGCTATATGTTGCAATTTGGGCTCCAATTGCGATCTACAAAAAAAGAGCCGATTTGGCTGACATTGCCTGGGGGGGAGGCTTTTTGGTTCTGGCTTGGCTCTCCTATTTTTTGAGCTCCCAATCGATCCATGGCCTTCTTCTCAATCTTCTCATCACGATTTGGGCTCTTCGCCTCACCTTCCATATCGCCATGAGAAATCGGCATCGAAAAGAGGATTTTCGATATGCGAAAATGAGATCCATTTTTGTTGAGGTATTTCTTCTCCAAGGGGCGATCCTTTACATCGTCGCTCTCCCAATCCTCTGGTTTCAGACGCATCCACACCCTCTTTCTCTCTTCGTCCTGATCGTTTGGGGGCTCGGTTTTGGATTTGAAACAATCGCCGATTACCAATTGGCCCAGTTTCGGAAGAATCGAGCGAATCAAGGGAAACTCATGATGAAAGGACTTTGGCGCTATTCGCGCCACCCTAACTACTTCGGAGAAATTCTTCAATGGTGGACGATTTGGGCTTTTTCATGGAACGGATTTTTGTTAGTCAGTCCGATACTGCTCACCTACTTGATCGTCAAAGTTTCGGGGGTTGCCCCCCTAGAGGAAAAAATGAAGTCTCACCCCGATTTTCCTTCATATGCTGAACGAACTCCCTGTCTGATTCCCTACCCAAAGAGGTTGCTGTGAAACTGAAGTCATTGATCAAAGGATTGAATTTGACCGTCAAAGGATCGAAAGAAGTGGAAGTGACCGGTCTTTCTTCCGACTCGCGGACTGTCGCCCCAGGAAATCTCTTTATCGCAAAAAGAGGATCCAAGCACGACGGAACTCAGTTCGTTTCTCAAGCCGTTTTAGCAGGAGCTGCAGCGGTTGTCACCGATATCTACGATCCATTTTTAGATGTAGTTCAAATCATCCATCCGAATGGATCGGAAATTGAAGCGAAGCTCGCAGCCCGCTATTATGGCAATCCCGCCGATGATCTGTTCGTCGTCGGAGTGACAGGGACCAAAGGGAAGACGACCACCACCTACTTGATCAAACACTTGCTCGATGGGCTCAAGTGCCGATCCGGGCTCATCGGGACTGTCGAAACGATTCTCGGAGAAAATCGTTTTTACTCCACCCTCACCACTCACGATGCGATCTCGAATCAAAAATGGTTGAAAGAGATGATTTTGAATGGATGCGAGGGAGCCGTTTTAGAGGTTTCCTCCCACGGTCTTAGCCAAGGAAGAGTCGATGAAATCGCTTTTGATTGGGCCATTTTTACGAACCTCTATCCCGATCATCTCGATTATCATAAAACGGTCGAGGCCTACGCAGCTGAAAAGCAAAAACTCTTCCAAAGAGCCGAGCAGTCGATTCTCAATGCCGATAGTCCCTGGGCAGAATTTATGGGGAAAGGATTCACCTTCGGAGTGGAGAAAGGGGATTTGCGTCCCTCGAAGGTCGAATTGGGAGCGGCTGCGACACGGTTTGAAATCGATCAAGTCCCTTTTCAGATTCCTCTGATCGGACGGTTCAATGTTTACAATGCCCTCGCGGCGATTGCTCTCGGGGTGCGAATGGGAGCCAAACTCTCAGAGATCAGCACCATTCTGGCTACATTTGGTTCGGTTCCCGCCCGGCTCGAGCGGATTGGGAATGTGTTCATTGACTTCGCCCATACAGGCGAGGCTCTTGAAGGAGCTTTGCAAACGCTCAAAGAGATTTCTCCTGGAAGGGTGATTGTCGTCTTTGGATGCGGCGGCAACCGAGATCCAGGGAGAAGAAGCGCGATGGGAAGAGCTGCTGAAAAGTGGGCCGATCTCTCCATCATCACATCTGATAATCCCCGCCAAGAGGATCCAGTCAAAATCGCGAGTGAGATTTGCGCTGTCTTCAAAAAACCCCCTCTTGTCGAACTCGATCGGCTCAAAGCAATTGAGATGGCGCTTCAAATGGCAAAGCCTGAAGATTTTGTTCTGATCGCGGGGAAAGGGCATGAGCGGGTGCAGATTTTTGCCCACCAAACCATTCCCTTTGATGACGCAGCAGTTGTGAAAAAAATACTCCATTTGTGTTAAGATCCGATTCATGTTTAAAAGAGCCTTACCTTTTGTTTTTGTTTCTTGCGCCCTCCAAGCGCAAACCGCCCCAGCAGCGCCTGCCCCAGTGCACCTCAACTTGGCTGAGGCAGAGGCGAAAAGTTTTTGGAAATATCACCACTGGGCGGCTATCGGGTACCGGCGGGATCGGGAAGATTTTTCGGAAGGAGCCAGTAAAACCTCCTATACCGATCGAAATAGTGTCGAGCTCATTTTAGGCTCTCATATCGAATGGCATCGAGTCGTTGCCTACCTGAGGGGGAGTTACGGATGGCTTGCCAGCGGCAACGCCCACTTAGATACCTATGGGACTCGGTTCAACCAACCCCTTTCATTCGGCCAGTTCAATTTGGGAGCGGGATATGATGCTGACGCGATGGCAGTCGTCGGCTTTCGACTCGACCTTTATGACCGCCCCTCATTTGGGTTTTCTTTCATTCCGTCGGGCGGCTATAAATATTCTCACATGATGAACTTTCCGCAAGGGGAGAGTCGAACCACTTTGCTCAACGGGACCGGAAATTATGCGATCGCCCACTTTTCGAGGCCCAACCAACAAGATTGGTTTGGCCCTCTTGCAGAAGGGAGAATCGAGTTTCGCCTTTGGGAGGTTCTTGAATGGAGTTTTTTCTACCAATATTTTTGGCTCGATGTCCGCTCTAAAACGAAAGAGGCGATCGACCTTTACCTTTACAACGGATCGGGGGCTGCCACGGCTGTCAATCGATATCGAGCCAGTTCCATTTACAAAGAGAACATGCTTCAAAAGCAGTTGATTGGAGCCGATATTCGATATCGAACCATTTCGGGGTGGAACATGGGGGTCCACTTTGAGGCCTCGGTGGCTGATACCAATCACGCTCAAGCGATCACGAACGTGAAAGAGGAGCAGGCGCTCACTGCAAACGTCATTCGCACTTCGGCCACTTATGCGCAAGGAGCATCGATCCACTGGGTTTGCTATGAAGCTTCCATTTCATTGGGATATCAATTTTAATGACTTCTGACACTTAAGGTGCGTATGAAGGTTCTTTTCTTGTTTTTCAGCCTCATTTTAATGTCGGCCACACCTACGGGTTCGATGATCAATCCCCCCGATGCTCCGACCGTTATCGTCGATGTAGGGCATGGGGGAACCGACCGAGGAGCAAGGGCCCATCTTCCCTATTGCGAAGAGAAGAAGATCTGCCTTCTTACGGGGCGCCTGGTCAAGCAGTATCTCGACCAGCTCGGGTATCACGTGGTGATGACCCGGAATACCGATAGTTTTATTCCTCTTGCCAAGCGAGTTGAAATCGCCTCACAGGCGGGGGCTAACATATTTGTCAGTGTTCACTTCAACTCGTCGCGCAGTCCTGAGGCGCAAGGGATCGAAGTCTTTTTTTGCGATTCGAAGGAAAACCGCACTCGTGCAACCGCCTCAAAAAAGCTCGCCGATGCTGTTTTATCTCGGGTCATTCGGCGCACTTCGGCTACATCTAGAGGGGTGAAGAAGGGGAATTTCTTTGTGATACGGGAGACGACGATGCCAGCCATTCTTGTCGAGGGGGGATTTATCTCCAACCCTGAAGAGAGGGTTCTCCTCAAGTCTCGCGACTATCAAGAAAAGATCGCCCGTGGGATTGCTGACGGGGTGGATCAATACTTTAAAGCTCGCTGGAAGCGAGCCAAGTCCTAAAAAATCGTCCTCGGCGGGAGTTCTCTTCAGAGCGAGAAGCTCGTCCTTCAGAGCCGATCCCCATTCCCCAAAAACGGGGCGTTTTTGAGGCCCCCTTGGGCCGCGGCGGTCTAACGCCGCTTCATTGGAAGAACTCCTCCTTGAACGGCGGAGATTCTTCTTCGGCTAAGGAGCGGCAAGTGCCTTGCCGCAAATAAATTGATAGCCCGGCTAACTCGGTCTTGAAGGACCGAGATTATGCTTCGAGCAAGCCGCTCAACTCCGCACGGGATCCAAGCAGTTGGATCCCTCTCGGACTTCGTCCTCGGCGGGAGTTGAACCTGCGACCTGTCGCTTAGGAGGCGACCGCTCTATCCACTGAGCTACCGGGGCGTCGAAGCCATGCCGCGGCCGGGCGGCGGGTGCCGCGCAGTCTAAGGCCTCGGACCGACC
>CAZIML010000047.1:0-11119 GCA_964540255.1 uncultured bacterium | reverse complement strand
TCGCCCACCGGCTTGTCGACGCGGTCACTAAGGACGTTGAGAGCATGCAGTTCAACACAGCGATCGCCCGGATGATGGAGTTTCTCAATGCCTTTACCCCTCTCGACTCCTATCCGAGAAGCTGTCTTAAAATGGCAGTTCAGATGCTCTATCCATTTGCCCCTCACATCGCTGAGGAGCTTTGGGAAGAGTTAGGGGAGATGCGCTCTCTCACGACAGCTCCAATTCCTCCCGTCGATCCACAATATCTGATCGACGATACAGCCATTTATGTTGTGCAAGTCAATGGAAAGCTCCGCGGCAAGCTCGAACTTCCCAAAGATAAAACGGAAAGCGAGCTGATGATATTGATTCGGCAGAATCCTGAAATGGAAAAGCATCTCGCCGGTCAAATTGTGAAGACGATTTTCGTCCCTAACAAGCTTTTGAACATTGTCCTCAAATGAATCTTTTGATCCTTCTTTACCTCTTGTTGATCGCCCCCAAGCTTCTTTGGGATCGATGGACAAGAGGGAAGCGGCATCCTGAGCTTCTTCAGCGGCTTGGATTTCGCATTCCCAACACCCAGTCGGCTCCATTGATCTGGATCCATGCAGTATCTGTTGGGGAAGTGAAGGCAGCCCAGCCCCTTTTTCGGGAGCTTCGGAAGCGAAATCCACAAACCCTTTTTCTCATCACCACCACCTCGGCGACGGGGCAAGCCGAAGCGAAGCGCTCTTTATCGGAAGCGGACCATTTTGCCTATCTTCCGATCGACCTTTCTTGGGTCGTCAAGCGGTGGGTTAAAAAACTCAATCCTACCCAATTCATCCTTCTAGAAAGTGACTTTTGGCCCAATCTCTTAGGCGCCCTCAGGAAAAATGGAACGAAGATCTTTCTCGTCAGTGGAAAAATGTCGGAGCGCTCGGCCCACCGATTCTCCCTTTTGTCATTTTTTGCCAAAAAGCTCTTTGCCCACTTTGATCAAATTTGCGTTCAGAACCAAGAACATTACGACCGATTTCATTCTCTCATTCCCGATCCCTCGAAGCTTCACATAACGGGCAATCTCAAGCTCGACATCCAGCCGCAGCCCGTCACTCAAAAGTTAACGCTCCCGCAGCCAGTCATTACCCTCAGCTGCACCCATGCTCCTGAGGAAGAGTGGCTTCTTAGCGCCCTTTATCCTGGTCCCTGGTATCTCATTCTTGTGCCCCGTCATCCCGAGCGATTCGAGGAGGTAGCCGAGCTCCTCAGGCGGAAGCAAATCCCCTTTTCCCGTTGGTCTGAGCAAAAGATCGCCCATTCACTTCTTTTGGTGGATGCCATGGGGCAGCTCCCCCTTTTTTATTCTCACAGCCGTCTCGCTATTTTGGGCGGCAGTTATGTGGAGCATGTGGGAGGGCATAATTTATTAGAGCCCCCTCTTTATGGAGTTCCCCTCTTTTTTGGTCCCCACACCCAGGGGCAAGTTGAGCTCACCGCCCGAGCTCTTCAGTCTGGAGTTGGGAAGCAAGTGCCCCTTGCCTCGCTCCGCAGCCAAGTAGAATTCTTTTTTTCCCATCCAGAAGAGGAGAAGAAGATGAAGGAAGCCGCGCAAGAAATCATCATTTCCGGTCGAGGAACGACCCAAATTACCCTCGAGAAAATAACCATTATTTAAAATCGCTTGTGTATAAATCCCACTCCTTGTTAATATCTTGCTTTCACTTATCGCGGGGTGGAGCAGTGGTTAGCTCGTTGGGCTCATAACCCAAAGGCCGTAGGTTCGAGTCCTACCCCCGCTATTTTTTTTAACGCAGAACGCTAAACGCAGAATGCAAAAGTAGGTCGGGGCTTCGCCCCAGCACCCCTGTCACTCAAATCTTTCTTTGGCGGTATAGCTCAGTTGGTTAGAGCAGTGGAATCATAATCCACATGTCGCTGGTTCGAATCCGGCTACCGTCAATTTCTTAAATTGATGGGAGAGCGATCCCCCGGGGCCCCCAACGATGCTTCATCGGAAGGGGTGGGAAAGGTTTGGCTTTCGTCCGCGATTCGAAATGAGGACAGCCCTCTTCTTAATTGGTCTTTCTTAGTCAATATTTTTATTGAGACAAATTCAGACCTTGATTAAAAATGTCAGCATGAAAATTTCCTTTTTGATGCTAGGGTGTGCCTTTCTTGCGACAGGATGCGAATATGCTGAGCCCGATCTTTTTACAACAGTTTCCTCTAAGAGAATTTTGGTTGTGCTCGGCCCCGCATGCGATTTCACTCCCAACGAATTTGCTGAAAAAGTAGAGGGGATCGTCCTGAAAGGATCCGAGGATGAAATCATCGCCCAAATCGAATCGGCAGAGATCAACCAAATCGTCATCCTAGAAGAAGCCAATCTGATTCGACTCCCTGTGGTTTTGTCTAAAACTCATTACGATTTTGTGAGACTTGATGCCCCCTTCGATGAAGCAAAGAGAGCCCTTCAAGCAAAAATCGATTCCCTCCCAAAGTCAGATCGTGATTTGCCGCGAATCTCCGAGGAAGAACGGGGGCGCTTCTATGAAATATTGGTCGAATTGGATGAGATCTTCAACGATCATCAAATTCCCTATTGGGGCATCTCTGGAACTTTATTGGGAGCAGTGAGACACCAGGGGATGATCCCATGGGACGACGATGTCGACCTTGTCATCAAACATCATGACCGCTTCTTGCTCGAGTCTCTCCTTCCCCTTTTCCATCAACGGGGGTTAGAGCTGATCAACTACGGAAATTCCATGTACAAAATTTTCCCCAAGAATGGCGATCCAATTCGAGCTGAAAATGGTGTTGAATCACCTTGGAAATATCCTTTCATCGATATTTTTCTCATTCATCGGTTGGTTGACCATTTTGCCATCGTTTCCATTCCCAATCCCTTTTTGGACGTCTATCCTTCGAGGGAGGGAGCTAAAGGCTGGTCGCTAGATCTCGAAGATCTCCGCTTCCCCATTCAGAGAACTCCGTTTGGCCCCATGGAGCTCCCGATCCCGAATAATGCTCGAAAGATCCTCGATAAAGAATATGGAAATGACTGGGAGAGAGTTGCTTATTTACAGTACTTTCATAAGGATGAACGATTGGCTCACTCGATTAAGGTACCGATTCTTCAATCAGAACCCGTATCCGAGCCCTAGTCCGAAGGTTAATCCTCCTAATTGGGCTGATTCGCCGTAGATATTGGTCCTCTCCGTGTGAAAGTCAAGTTGGACGTAAGAATATTCAGCGAAAAGATCGATCACAAAATTGGACTCTGGGAGGGGAAAAAAGTTGAATCCTGTATTCACAAAACCACCGATTCCATTTTGATCGAGATTTTTGACCAGATAGGGAGAACTGTTGTGGCTCCAGGCAAAGAGGTAGCGAGGGCCAATTCCAAGATAATATTGCGTGGTGTTCGAAATCCAAAAGAGCGACCTTAATCCGAGGCTGATAGGGAGAGCCTGGATCCGAGCCGAATAACCTGTATTCTTCGTCTCCCCGTTTTTTTCATAGTATTCTACGCTTGCATAAATCTGCAGCCATTTCCAAATCGGATAAGAGCTGCTCAACTGAACGTCAATCCCTCCGTTAGGGTATATATCGCTCATTTTAGAGTCGGCGAAAAAGAAATAGCCCACCTTTGCTTCAATCAATCGGTCGGAGTAGCACCACTTTTGCGTTTCACAGATTTTCGGCGCTTCTTGGACAGGAGGGGGAGGCTCCTTTACTTTTGGTTTTCCAATCAAAGGGGAAGCGATCAGCAACGCAGCTATCGATACAAACCATCCTCCGAACTTCAAATTAGGGCCCATTGAGATCTCCATGACTTCAATAGGAACGTATCTGGTGAATCCCCGTTTTGTCAAGAAAAACTATGGGACTGTCACTGTCGAAGTTGAACTTGCAAAATCAAAGCTCACGGATGAAATCGAATACTGAGTTGTAACTCCTTGATCGATCAAATATTCCTCGTAACTCGTTGCCGTTGGGCTGAGTCGAGTCACGAATATTCCATTGCGGTAAATGTTGTACCCTAATAGATCGACATTCAGAATGGGATCCCAGGACAAGTGATTGACCAAACTATACTGCACTCCAGCATCATCCCGAAACTGCGTCCCCTGAAAATTTGAAGGAGGATCCAGGAGAGGGCCGCCTCGAATGACGATGGCTCGAGCTCCCGCTCCGACTGAGATTGTTCCAACAACCGTGTTGTTGCTTAAGTCAATCTTATTCACGGTTCCCACTCCCATGGAAGAAGCTGTGACGTAGGAGTAAAGGTTGTCAGATGTGACCGCTATTCCAAAAGGGGATGTAGCCACGTTAGTGGCTGTGAGAAAAGTAGGGCCGCTTAAGTCATATTTTCTAACTGTGTTATCCCCGGCACTCACGACATACCCGAAATAGGAACCGCCATTCGGAGTGAAGGCCATCCCTGTTGGGTTATTTACGAAGAAAATTGTCTGAAATCCTAAAGTATCGCCTGCTGTACATGCATAAACAGCATCGTTTGCCGCACGGAACAGGTATCCATTTGTTCCTGCCGGATTTAAGAACACATCCTTCATGGCCGCTAAAATCTGTCCGCTGGTAACAGCGTCCGTCGCGACATTTAGGTAGGAGGCTTGACTACTCCCTTCATTCGCAACAAAAACAACGGTTCCTGCATTGTTGACAACAAGGCCCCCCGGACTGGCAAAACCAGCAATTGTGTTGACGACCGTGTCGGTTGCGAGGTCGATTTTATATACAACGCTGTTCATGTTATCGCTAACATAAGCCAAATCGCCATTTGGAGTGATAGCAATACCCTCAGGAAACCCAGCGAGCAGGATCGTTGTAACCACTGTTCGAGTAATTAAGCTGACTTTCGACACATTTTGCGAGCCGAGATTGACGACATAGGCGAATAAGTTGTCTGGCGATATAGCTATACTATAAGGTTGCTCTCCAACTGTGATCGTAGCTCTCACCGAATCGTCGGAGAGCCGAATCACCGACATGGTTCCATCTTCCCGATTGCCTACATAGGCGAAATCTATGGATTGCAGCATCAAGGGAGTCAATAAAGAGAATGTGACCATCAACTTTTGCAGGGGGACGCACTTCATAAAGACTCCTTGTTTTTGTAAGATACAAGAGCTTAGCAAATGGATCTTTGCAAGTAAATATTTTTGTTGAGTCAAAATTCAGACATGGGGTAAAAACGACAGCATGAAAAATTGGATTCTCCTTATCTGCCTCTTTTTTCTACCGCTGAGTGGGTCGGTCTGTTTGAATATGATCGTCAAAGACGAGGAAGAGACGATCCGATCCTGCCTCAATTCAGCCAAGCGGATCATCGATTACTGGGTGATCGTCGATACGGGTTCGACCGATCGGACGAAAGAGGTGATTCTTGATTGTATGAAGGGAATTCCCGGAGAACTCCATGAACGCCCTTGGGTCAATTTCGCCCACAATCGGAACGAGGCGCTCGATTTAGCCAAAAATAAGGGAGACTATCTTTTATTGATGGATGCCGACGAAGTGCTTCAATATGAGGATGGTTTCAAACTCGGCCCTTTGGATAAAGATCTCTATTTCATCCTGGTCCGCCAGATAGGGGCTGCCGATGCCAAACGAAATGGATTGATTCGTCAAGGGCTCAACTGGAGGTGGAAGGGAGTAATCCATGAAGTGCTCCAATGCCAAGAGGCTAAAAGCTTCGAAGTCTTGCCGGGCGTTCGCAATCTTTCGAACACTCATCCCGAAGGGAAAAGCGGCAGGTCGAAAGAGTCGATGACTGCGAAATATCTAAAAGATGCAGCTGTTCTAGAAAAAGCGCTCAAGGAAGAGCCAAATAACTCGCGGTATGCTTACTACTTAGGAATCAGCTATGCTGCGGCCGAGAAATATGAACTGGCACGGAATGCATTTCAGAAACGGTTGTCGATGATCAGCCATGATCACGATGAGATCTACAATACCTTCTACAATTTAGGAATGATGCAGCAAAAGTTGGGGGAGAACGACGCCGCTTTGCGCACCTTTTTCTCGGCTCATGCTTTCCGCCCTAACCGGGCAGAGCCTCTCTTGCGTGCATCGATCATCTATAGCGACATGGGAAATATTCTGTTGGGCTACCTTTTAGCCCAGCACGCCCTCACCATTCCCTACCCCAAAGAGGACATGTGCGTCGAATATACTGCCTACGATCATGCCATCTTGATCCAATTCGCCTATTGCGCCCTCCTTCTCGGTAAAACAGAGGAGGCGGCCCGCGCTTATGAGAAATTGCAGGCCAATAAGAACCTCCCCGAAGAATTCAGAGCCCCCATCGAGGCGAATTATAAAGTCGCCTGCAACAAACTCAAAGCAAATCCCTAAGTTTGATGTATTTGTAGAAGGTCGTGTTGGCATTGTAGAGAGAGATGAGAAAGCCCTCTGAGCCGCAGAAAATTCCCCGTTTCAGAATGTAACTGCGGAAAAAGGCATAGGCTGCATGGATCATCGCTTTCGTGAGCGATGATTTTTTTTTGCCCCGGTTTTGCTGGGCAAATAGGGTCGAGTAGTGTTCCATTTTGGCGAGAAAATCAGAGGTAGTTCTGTAGGGGGTGTGGAGAAGGGGATGGCGGAGCTTTTGGAGGGCGGAAGCCTGGAGCGACTCGTGAACTTGGCTCTCAGAAAATCGGGCCAGGTCTCGGTGATAGAGGCGGGCCACAGCCTCGTTTTCCCAACCGCATCCTCGAATCCGCCGATTGTTGTAGTAGTTGTGGCGGGGAAGAAGATAGGCTAGATTGGGATCAAGCTTGAGATGGTGAAGCTCTTCAATCAGTTGAGGAGAAAGAACTTCGTCGCTGTCGAGCGCGAGAATCCAATCGTGCGAGGCGAGGCGAGCAAGATGGTTGCGGAGAGGGCCGAAGCCGATGAAAGGGGAGTGGTGGATGACGACATTCGGAAAGGTGGAAGCAATCGCGCACGTGTCGTCAGTCGAACCGTTGTCGAGAATCGCCACTTCGGGAAAGGATCGGACCGATTCAAGCGTTTTTCTTAGGGTAGCTGAAGCATTTTTTGTGAGGATACAAACACTGATCATATTCGATTATCATAGCGAAAAAGAGCCATTTGTCATAGGATATCTTTTATGCGACATGCTCTGACTTATGACGATGTGGCCCTCGTGCCTCAATTCAACAACATCCCTTCGAGGACAGAACCCTCCTTGGAAAGTTGGCTGACCCGAAAACTGAAAATTGGGATCCCTTTGCTCGCCGCTAATATGGATACGGTGATGAGCGAAGAACTGGCTGAAATTTTGATTCGTGAAGGGTCGATTCCCATTTTTCATCGCTTCACTCCGATGGAAGAACAGCTGAAATGGGTGAAAAAATTTCGAGATAAAACATTCATCTCGTGCGGGATCCAAAAAATCGAGGAGACGCGAAGGTTGTTGGATGCGGGAGCCCTGGGGGCTTGCATCGATGTGGCTCACGGCCACTCCGATCGGATGTTCCGCTATATCGAAGAGTTGAAAGAAAGCCATCCCGACAAAGAGATCATCGCCGGGAATGTTTGCACCGCGATGGCCTACCATGACCTGGTGAATGCGGGAGCCGATGCAGTCAAAGTGGGAGTGGGGCCTGGAGCTGCTTGCACAACTAGAATGGTGACCGGTTTTGGCGTTCCTCAATTCACCGCCGTTCAAGATTGCGCCCGGATCGCCGAAAAACTGAGAGTCCCTCTGATTGCTGATGGTGGGATCCGGACGAGCCGCGATGTCGTCCTCGCTTTGGCTGCGGGCGCGAGTACGGTGATGGTTGGAAAGCTCTTTGCTCAGTGCCTCGAATCGGCAGCTCCCAAGAGAAAGTCCGATCGGTACAAGTCGGGATATGAAGCTAAGTTCAGGGGGCAAGCCTCGGCCGACTTTCAAAATGAATTTTATGGGGGCCTCAAAGCAAAGACAGTGGCTGAGGGGATCGATTTTTGGGGGCCCGTTTCGGGGACAACTGAGGAGCTGATCGCCCAACTTTTGGGAGGAGTCCGGAGCGGCATGACCTATGGGGGCGCTCGGAATCTCAAAGAGTTGCAGCGAAAGGCCGAGTTTGTCCAGGTTTCCGCCTCCTACATTCATGAGAGCAAGCCGCGCCCTGATTGATCTGAATGACCCATTCATGGATAATGGGTTCATGAGGGGTATATGGTAAAAGATTTTCTTTATGCGGACAAAAAGATCTACGATTCGGTCCACGGATTCATCCCCTTCGACGAATATGAAAAAGAGTTGATCGATTCTCTTCCCTTTCAAAGACTCCATTACATCCATCAGTTGGGGATCGCCTATCTCGTCTACCCAGGTGCGACCCATACCCGCTTCGAACACTCGCTCGGAGTGATGGGGCTCGCAACTCTCATGTTTGAAAAGATTTGTAAATCGGTCCGCCCCGATGTGTTCCATTTTGTCCCTCGAAAAGGGTCCTCTGAGTTTTTGTATTGGAGAAGAGTCCTTAGGATGGCCGCCTTGTGTCATGACCTGGGACACTTGCCCTTCTCTCATGTCGCTGAAAAAGATCTCTTGGGTTCGATGGGACATGAGCACTGGACTTTAAAAATCATCGATAGCCCCTATCTCGCCCCTGTTTGGGATAAGTTGAAAAAATGTCCCGCCTATCTAGAAGATCTTGTAGAGAGAAAAATCGTTGAAGATATTAAAAAGATCTCAGTGGGGGAGGAGCGGTGGAAGGGAATCACTGGCGAATCGTTCACTCCTTGGGAAAAAATCGTTTCGGAAGTGATCACGGGCGATTTCTTCGGGGCCGATCGGATCGACTATCTGATCCGCGATGCGAAAAGCACAGGGGTTGCTTACGGCCTTTTCGACTATCACCAACTGATTGAGAGCTTGCGGATTTTGCCGAGCGTCGACCGGGGAGCTGATGAATTGCAGCTCGGGATCGATGAAAACGGCCTCGAATCGTGCGAGGCTCTATTGCTCGCCCGCCACTTTATGCACCGGCGCATTTACCAATACTCATCGGTCAAAGCCTACAATTTCCACCTGCGCAGGTACATGAAGGCCAATTACGCAAAAAAACTCGATTCGATCGACGACTTTCTAAGCCTCAGCGATACGGATGTGATTTCGGAGCTCAATCGAGCGGCCAAAGACCCCAAATTACCGGGCCATGCCGATGCCAAGTGTGTGATTTTCCGACAGCATCGCTTTCGAGCGATTGCTCTTTCAGACAACGTGACTGAAGCCGATTTAAAGAAATTTAAGGCCGATCAACATTTAGCGGATGGGGAAATCGATTGGGAGCTTCACAAGGCCGATCTCCCTCCTGACCGCCTCTCGTTTCCTGTATCGCGAAGACACCTTGTCATTCAAAAGGCGCGCGATTGTTCCGATCTTCTCCTCAAAGTCCCCTCGAAAAAGGCCAATTGGGTCTACATTTCCCCCGAACGGGATCTTGAACTCGTCAACTTCCTCGAGAAAGCGTGATGTTCAGTCGAGGTGAGAAACTCTTTATTTTTTTTGCGATGCTCTCCGCCTTTGCCATTTGCGGCGTATATGCGATCACAAGGCCGACGAGCAATGCCCTCTTCCTCACTCTCTTTTCCGCTAAAGCTTATCCGTGGGTATGGCTCGCCACTGTTCCTCTCAATTTGACAGTGATCTATCTTTACAACCGCTTTCTCCCAAAGATTGGACCTCTCAAGGTTCTAACGGCTCTCGCTCTGGCAACCATTGGGATCAACACACTCTCGGCTTCACTCTACACATCATTTCCTCAAACGATTTTTTTGCAATATGCGTGGAAGGACATCTATGTCCTATTAATGCTCAAGCAGCTTTGGTCAATGATTCATGGGACGATCCCGGCCGCCCGAGCCAAATACCTTTACGGTTGTATCTATGGAGTGGGAACCCTCGGAGCTGTTTCGGGAAGTCTGATTCCTGGATTCTTAGCAACCCCCTTCGGCTCGGAAAGTCTTCTCTTTCTTACACTTCCGATTTATTCCCTCCTTATTTTTTCTTACCGAAAAGCGTTTCGCTATTCGGGTGTGAAAGAGAGTTCCTTTGAATCGACGCTCACCGCCGATCCAAGGCCGAGCGAAGCGCTCGCTCTCATTCGAAGGACTCCGGTCTTGATCGCAGTCCTCCTTCTCGTGATCTTCATGCAAGTCTCGGTCGGTCTCATTGAATATCAGTTCAATGCTCGGCTTGAAATGAATATTTTGGAAAAAGACTTGAGAACAGCCTTTTGCGGCCAGGTGGGGGGAATCGTCAACATATTGAGTTTAGCCTTTCAGTTTCTCGGAGGCTTTTTGATGATCCGTTTCTTTGGTTTGAGGGGGAGCCACTTTTTCATTCCGATCCTTTTGGGATCGATGGCACTTCTTGCAGTCGCAATCCCGAGCTTTGCGATGATTTCGGTTTCCTATATTTTGATCAAAGCGGTCGATTTTTCTCTCTTTGGAGTCGTGAGGGAGATGCTTTATGTGCCACTTCAGTTGGACGCCAAGTTTCGGGCAAAAGCGATCATCGATGTGTTTGCGTACCGCACCTCAAAAGCGCTCATTTCTCTTGGCCTTTTGGCGCTGCAGCTCGTCGCTGGGGCCTTACTTCTTGAAGTGACAAGCCTCTTATCGATCGGCCTCTTTTTGGCCTGGCTGGCCACAGTCTTCGTTCTATTCGGAAAAAGAGAGTCGCTCAGCGTCTAGCGTCCGAATAAAGATCGGGTTGCAGCAACCACACCAGCAAATAAAGTACCTGCGTCTCTTGAATTCGATCCAGAAAGGCCCATGTAGTTGAGTGTAGCAGTAAATGTCAACGCTGCGGCAACCGAATTGATATCAGTTTGAAATGCGCGAAAATCCATCATAGTTCGAACTCTGTCCCAACACTCTTCCTGTAAAAATCCGACGACTCCTGACAGGAAAATTGGTGACAGCATGCTCTTGTTATCTTCGTCATTCATATCCTCTCCGTAGATCCAGATCATTGAGCCTATACAGCCCATCCCAAACGCTATCATTTTTGCAGAGGGATTTACAATCATTCGACTCGCCACGGCTCCGCAAGCAGCAGCTAAAAGGCAAGATCCAAGTTGTGGAGCTCCCCAAACATTCTCTTTAAATCTGAGTAAAAGATCTGGTG
>CAZIML010000046.1:3184-11150 GCA_964540255.1 uncultured bacterium | reverse complement strand
ATTTTATACAAAGAAAACGCCTCGATTTCGGCGGCTGAAATGGGATGCCAGGGGGAAATCGGGGTTTCCTCCTCGATGGCGGCGGCAGGTCTTGCTGCAATATTGGGGGGAACGAACGATCAGATTGAAAATGCGGCTGAAATTGCGATGGAACATCATCTGGGGATGACCTGCGATCCGATCGGGGGGCTTGTCCAAATTCCCTGCATCGAAAGGAATACGATGGGCTCGATCAAGGCGATCAACTCAGCTCGCCTCGCGATGCGGGGAGATGGAAGCCACCGCGTTTCATTGGATGCGGTGATCCGGGCGATGAAAGAGACTGGAAAAAATATGAAAGAGATGTATAAAGAGACTTCTGAGGGAGGATTGGCTCTCCAGATTACATTAGCTGAGACTGCATGTTGATTTCTCCTCTTCACAAAAAACGTCTTGAATACAAACCCCCTCTCCCTCCTTTATTGCAAAACTTAGCCGATGTCTCATTCGTGAGAGAGAAGGATGAAAGAGGCAAAGAAGAGTTTAAAAATTTATTCCCCCACACGTATCAAAGGCCTGCTTATCTTCTCGAGCGAGGAAGAGCGAAAGAGAGGCCTCTTAAAATCGGCCTCCTTTTTTCGGGAGGGCAGGCGGCGGGTGGGCACAATGTGATCGCCGGAATCTTCGACTCGGGAGCTCAGGTGATCGGGTTTTTGGGAGGCCCTTCAGGGCTGATCGAAAACCGATTCAAAGAGATCAAAAATATCGATGCCTATCGGAATCAGGGAGGCTTTGATCTGATCGGTTCGGGAAGAACGAAGATTGAAACTCCCGAACAGCTATCTGCCTCTTTGAAACATGTGATCGCCCATCAATTGGATGGACTTGTCATTATCGGAGGGGATGATTCGAATACAAATGGAGCCATCTTAGCCGAGTATTTTCTTGCCTCTCAGTGTCAAACCCAGGTGGTGGGCGTACCCAAAACGATCGACGGAGATCTCAGAAGCGATGAGATCGAAATTTCGTTCGGATTCGACAGCGCCTGCAGAACTTTTTCCGAACTGATTGGCAATATCGCAAGAGATGCCCTTTCGGCCAAAAAGTATACCCATTTCATCAAGTTGATGGGCAGATCCGCCTCCCATATCGCCCTCGAGTGTGCGGTAGCTACCCAGCCGAATCTCGTATTGATTGGCGAAGAGAGGAAAAAACTCTCTGAGATCATCGCCGAGATCGCCGATTTGATCGAGCGCCGTTTTGCCGCTGGAAAAGAGTATGGGATCATTTTGATTCCAGAAGGGTTGATCGAGTTTGTCCCTGAGCTCGGCGCTTGGGCGGAAGAATTGAATTTGGAAAAAGACCCCCATGGAAATATCCTTGTCTCTCAAATTGAGACCGAAAAATTCTTGATCGATTTGGTGAAGATCGAATTGAAAAAGAGGGGATTTAAAGGGAAGTTCAATCCGCAAAGCCACTTCTTCGGTTACGAGGGGAGAGCCTGCCTACCGACAAATTTTGACGCCAACTACTGTTATGTTTTAGGAAAAGCAGCCTATCTTGCTGTGAGGGACCAACTGACTGGGGTGATTTGCGCAGTGCAAAACCTTCACCTCCCCCCCACTCATTGGAACATCAAAGCGATCCCGATCATCCGACTGATTCATATGGAAATGCGCTCCGGCAAAGAGAAACCGGTGATTCAAAAAGCTCTTGTGGACATCAATAGCAACTATTATATAGAATTCTCCCGCTTAAGAAAAACTTGGGAAGTCGAAGATCACTACCGATTTCCAGGGCCGATCCAGTTTTTTGGCGACCCTGAAGTGTGCGATGTTCCTCCCTCAGCGCTACAGGAGAAGTATGGTCCAGCCAATTCAAAGAGGCATCGGAGCTAGCTTTAGCTCGCTCGTTCAAGATACTTCCGTTGCCATCGTCAATCTGGCTATTCAAATTCTCTTCGCCGGCGCCCTCATCTACACCGCTTGGGTTTTAGCTCCTGCGTCTCTCCACTGTATCGTGGTTCCGATCTCGACGATCGGCTCAGTTTTTCTCAACGCCTTTCTTTTTGCCACGCCAGGTCCTTCCCCCCAACCCCTTTTGCCACCAGGCGCTCCCCGCGGTCTTGTCAATCCGAAAGGCTGGAACAATTGTGCGATCAACTCGGTGATCCAATTTTTAGAGGCAGATCCAGCGATTGCTCGCTTTCTCCGGAGTCTCCCTACCGATGAAACAGACCTGGAGACTTTTGGCCGATTCGTCGAGCTCTATCATCCCCCTGATGGGTTATGGAATGAGTTTACCGCTCAATATCAACGGATGAAAGAACCCCCTCCCGTTCGCCGCGCCTTCTTCGATTTTATGAAAACCGTAGCCCCTTCAGATTTTCGGGAAACAATTGAAAAAATCGAGCAATATGGAAATGCCCATCAAAATCTCCTCTCTGTTTATGATAAAAGCGATGAACCGGTCCATGGATCCCAAGAGGTGAGGGGGGCTCTCCACCGTGCCAATCGGGCGATCGATCCCGATCATGATCAGATCGATGCGTTGGAAATCCAGAATACGATCAGCAGAATCCTTCCTCCGAATCTTCAAATGAGAGTTCAAAGATCGTACCACTATAAAATGGAGGGATTGCCCCCTATTAAAAAAGAGGTGGGAGCTCCGGGGATTTTAAGGGAAGGGACGATTTTTCTTGGGTTAGACCCCAAAGATCGCTCTCCTGATTTTCATCAAATGTTGGCTTTCTATTTCACGAATGATGCGATGGAGCCCCGAAATATGGAAGATGTTGATGGGAATATTCGCCCCTATCCGATTGACCGAATTGAGACCCGATTTCTGGAACACCCCCACGCCCTATACATCGGAATCAATCGATTTGCCATCGAAGAGGGCGTTGGAGTCAAGATCACCACCCCCATCGACATCCCCCCCGAAATCGAGGTTCCCCTCATTCATGGGAAAATGGAGAGATATCGGTTGGCCGGTTTTGTCCACCACCAGGGCGAAACGCCCAAAAATGGGCACTATATCTCAGGGAAAATAGTGGATGGATATAAATACATTCTCAACGACAGCAAAGTGTCCCTTGCAAAGGAACAGGAGTGGAATGATCGGCTTCGGGAAGCTTATCTCTTTTGCTATTTGCCGATTGAGGCCCAGTGATCGGTTCGATCTTTCAGCGTGGAATTTCTCTCGGCACCCGTTTTGTGGAAAAGGTTGACCCTCTCATCGATGCGGTGATCTCTGTCGCTCTCCAAACTCTTTTCATTTGGAGCTTTCTTCTCATCTCAGCCGCGGCTTTTCCGATCCGTTTTCACCCGGTTCTTCTCCCGTCAGCAGTGATTAGCTCCGTTTTTTTTGCGGCCCATTTTACCGCCGAACCGTTCAGAGGCTCACTCAGCGGGATCAGGGGATAAGATCTTCTCTTCGCTCTTCGCTTCTGACTCCACAAGATTGATTTTTTTCCAAGCCCCTTGGTGGAATCGGATCCAGTAGACGGCGAAGAAGAGAGCTGCGTAAAAGACGGTCAATCCCCAAGCGTACTCAACCGGAAGGTTTTGCCGAACGACAATGAAGTAGACGGGAGCGAGCAAAAAGACCCAAACGGAGAGGGAGCCGGCAATGAGGAGGAAGAATGAATCGCCCGCTGCCACCAGAAGACCAGAAAAAAGCCATCGGAGTCCATCGAAAAAGATATAGGCAAAAGAGAGGATCATGCAAATTTTCAAAGACCCTTCGCTGATCACCCCCGGATTTTCAATAAAAAGGAGGCGGACGAGATCCACCGGATCGAGAAGGAGGATCAATGCGGTGACTGCTGTGAAGCCGATCAAAAGAGTGAATCCTGACTTCAATACTTTTTGAACGAGGTCGAACCTTCTAGAACCGATGAAATTCCCCGCGAGCGCTGCGGCACCTCTACTCAACCCGTCGCAAAAAAACGAGAGGAGGATCGCAAACGTTTGGCAAATGCTCGACATCGTGATGTGGGTCTCGCCCATCTGTGTCATCATCCAATAGAAGGCAGCCCAGCCCAACACCTCGAGGCCATAAAAAATCCCCTGGGGAAGACCCACCATGAAACATTTTTTCATCTCTTTCATATTGAGCCGCCAGTAGGCAGTCCCATATTGGGTTCGGTTCTCTTTTTTCAAAAAGAAGTATCCGAGAACGACCGATTCAAAAAGATAGCCAGTGCAAGTCGCGATCGCCGCCCCATCGATTCCCATCTCAGGGATATACCCTTTAACGCCAAAGATCAGCACCCAGTCGAGGACGATATTGATCAAGTTTCCGATGATCGCAAGCCAGATCATCATTTGCGTTTTTCCTCTCCCGATGAAAAAACCGGCAAAAGCGGTCATTAAGGCGTAGCTTGGCCCAAAAAGCATCAAGAGTCGAAAGTAGGGGATTTCCAGATGGGCGTGAGCGTCTCCTCCGTAGATCAAAGGAGCTCCCCAGACGGCCATAGGGACAAAGAAGAGGAGGGAAAAGAGGGAAAACCAAATCATCTGCCAGGTGGGGATCCCCAGCCTCTTATATTGTTTCGCTCCATTGTATTGGGCCACAAAGATCTCCGACATCGCCGTGATCATCCCAACCGCTGCCATGAAGGCCCAGGCGAGAGTCCCCGCATTCACCGAAGCATTCAAAGCCGCCACTGAGTAGTGGGCAAGAAAAATCCGATCGGTGAAGATCATGAAAAGGGAAGCCAGAGAAGAGATCATCAAGGGAAATGAAATATGCCACAGTTCCCTAATGCTCCCCTCGGGGTGGCGAGTCAGTGAATTTTGCATAGAGCCTAAATATAGCAGATCTGAAATTAAAAATCTCAGTTTATGGATTTGGCGATTCAAACGATTCATGCTTATTGCTTGCGGTTAATTGGAAATTGAGTATCTTGCGAAATAAGATGGGAAGCCGTTTTAAAAACCAGCACATGGGGAATAATCGAAGGTCAATATGGGACCCTATTCTTTGGAAATTAGGATATTATGATGATCCCACTCCCAAAATGGCTCCTCCGATCGACTTCGTCTATCCTGCCTCCCCCAATCCATTCAATCCGGCTGAACCAACCGCCGTTTGGATTGGACATAGCACCTATCTCATTCAAATCGACGGGCTGACGATCCTAACGGATCCTGTTTGGGATGCCTACTGCGCTCCCATTCGAATCGGCCAGTTCCGCAGGTACACCGACCCTCCGATTCCTCTCTCGGATCTTCCTCAGATCGACATCGTCCTCATCAGCCACAACCATTATGACCATCTTGATTCTAAAACAGTTGAAATTCTTCATCGCCTTCATCCTCAGATTCAATGGGTTGTTCCAGAGCGCCTTTCCCCCTGGTTTCGGCGCAAGGGGATCGATTCAGCCACTGAAATCAAGTGGTGGAATTCCCTCTCCCTCCTCGATTGCGAAATCACAGCGGTGCCGACCCAACACTTTTCAGGAAGAACGTTTTGGGATCAAAACAAGACCCATTGGAACGGCTATGTCGTTCAAACCCGCTCGAAAACCTTGTATTTTGTCGGCGATACCGGCTACAATCCATTTGATTTTAAGGCAATTGGCGAAAAATTCCCCTGCATGGATCTAAGTCTCATTCCCATTGGAACCTATTCTCCCGAAAAATTCATGCTCCCTGTCCACATCGGCCCTTATGAAGCGGTCCAAATTCATGAAGAAGTTCATTCTCGATTGAGCCTGGGAATGCACTGGAATACGTTCCGCCTCTCAGAAGAGCCGATCAACCGCCCTCCCTATGATCTTTTTCTCGCTATGGAGAAAAAAAGACTCCCCTTTAAGACCTTTCTCCCCATCGATATCGGCACCTATGTTAACTTTTAAGAAACGGATATGGTCCGATCGGATCGATACCCTTCTTCGCTACTATCGCAACCCTCGATTCGCCCTCATCGATCTCGCCTATGGATTTTTCGCCCTCTTTCAAAATCCCTACCGGATCTGCCGGAAGTTTCTCCAGAAGCGGAATGCAACCGAAATTTACGCCTATGGAGAGACCCCCTTTGCCACCTATGAGAAACTCGTTCGGGAGTGCGGCGTCGGCTCGAACGACATCTGGTATGAAATGGGAGCGGGGAGAGGAAAAGGCTGTTTTTGGCTCGCCCATTTTGCGAAGTGCCAAGTGGTTGGCGTTGAGTGGATTCCTCAATTTGTCCGCCAGGCAGAATGGATCTTGGCCCTTTTTCCCTCTTCCCAAGTTCGATTTGAGTGCAAAGAGATGAAAGAGGCCGATCTTTCTCGAGCCACCATTATTTATCTCTACGGAAACCATCCTCCGCTCAAGATACCTTCTAACGCCCGGGTCATCACCATCAGCGAACCTCTCCCTCAACTTGAGGTGATCAAACAATTTTGGGTCCGCTATCCTTGGGGGAGAACCAGCGCCTACCTCCAGATCAATCGACCATCAGCCGCACCTTCGAAATAAACTTCCTCTCATCGATGAGCTGCCGTTCCGGACCATACTGGCCGCTTCCCGGTTGAGCTTTTTTTAAAGTCTCAATCAGTTGAATGAGCTGCACTTGATCGTTCAAAGACAAATAGTGTTGGGCCGTTTCTTTCTTCGCGTAGCAAAAAAGGCAGACTAGGGGATCGAATATATGTTGAATTCGGTCTAGACAAACTTTGGGAGGGCGCCTTGGAAGCGTCTGGCAATCGGCCCCCTCGAAAGCGCTCCAGTTGGAAAACTTTTTGTGGCTCACCGGATCCTCTTCGCCGCTATCGCAACACCCATCTGCTGGGAGCTGAATCAATTCTTTTAAATGATCTGACATGAAAATCGATGGACAGCAAGTGCAGAGAAAGCATCCGATATTGCAAACCCAGGTGATGGGGAGACAGCAGCAGCCGACGGTTTTCGTTGCGAGCTTGCACAGTTGAGCTTTTTTTACGAGCAGGTCCAGATCCGCCTCCCCATCCGAAGTGGAATTCGCCCTTTGCGCTCTCGCCGTTTCGCCCCTTATTGGTGTTGTCATGTATCCCTCCCGTTTTGTTGGGCATCAACTTATACAGGATCAATAAAATCATTGACTACAATTTTTTTTCACATTAATCTCTCCCCCCTTTAACTGGAGTCGGACATGTTCAATACATTTGGAGTTTTTTCAGTCAACCCTACAACTTTTAACATTCGATATGACACGAATTACACCTACCCTAAGGAAAGCAGAGATCAGGTAGTCACAGCGTTGAAAGTTCACAACTTGCTTCTAAATATCTTAGGATACATCCCTGGGGTCAATTTGATATCGGGCGCGATCCGGATCTTGACTGGGGCGGTTATGGTTGGATTTACCCTTGCAATTGGAAACCGGAATGCCCATGAGGGGCTCATCATTCGCCATTGGTATGATGAAGCGATTCTCACAGGGATTGCTCAAATGGCCCGAGGCGCCCTTGAAGCGTTCGCCCCATTCGGCAGAATGGTGAATGGAGCCTTAGACATAATCGGAACTGGTATCAACGTCTGGGAATTTACCCGTTTGATGGGGCAATTTTCACTCCATTCCCACGATCCAAATCAGCCCTACAAAGACCCCTCTTTTTATGGACCGTTCTATGTTTTAAATTTTGTGTAATTTGATTTATTATTACTCGTTTTTATGATATAGTCTTTGTATGGAATTGAATACGAGCCGTTTATTTAGCGATCGTTTGATTTATAATGACTCGCTCCCTCATAAGTTTCTGATTGCCAACACCTTTTGGGATTGGTGTATAAGAATTATTTCGTGGGTGTTTTCTCCTTCCTCCTATACAGAAGAAAATCGGAAGACCGTTCAATGTTTCAAAAAATATTTAATCGATCGACTCGGAGCCGACCGCCTTCAAAAAATTTCTCATCGATATTCACTCAATCTCGATGAAATGGAAAGGAAGGGGAGCCCCCTTCTCTCCCGCCATGTGGCGAAGATCGTCACGGGAGCCCAAAACGTCGCCGCTCAAGAA
>CAZIML010000046.1:0-3174 GCA_964540255.1 uncultured bacterium | reverse complement strand
CTTTGAACGATTGAGCGCCCAGGAGCTCCATTTAGAAATCGAAAAGGCGAAAGATCCCTTTCAGGGAATCTGGAAAGTGGCTCGGATCAGCTCCCACATCAGCGGGAGGCCCACTGAGCTTTTCGCCCGGTTTTTTCACGACCCATTTTTGGCCGATCGGGAGAGAATCCAGCTGTGTGAAGTGCATCCAACGATTGGGAAACTCCATCGTTTTATCCATCATATGGCCTCTCTCGTGATCAAGAGAGAGTTGGACGTAGGAATGTTGATCCCTGCACCCAACCGGCAAGATGGAGTGAGTCAATATTACATGGTTCGAGGAAAATTAGTGACAGGGGAGGGGATGGTGAGCTACATTCTCGATCCCGCCACGGCCGATACAAATCTTCCCTCTCTTCGCCTTTTCAGAGGAACCGGAGCCAGAACGAGTGAAATCGACGGGATTTCGAGTGTGATCACCGATTTTGAAAAAGATCTCGGCAGGTCCGCTCATGAATCGGGACTTCGCTACGAAGCTCACATTCATCCCAAACCCGCGATTGAAGCAGGCCACAGTTTGGGGGGAAATCTCGTTCAATGGCGCGCCGCAACCCTCGATCACATCCGAGAAGCCTACTGTTTTTGCGCTCCTGGAATTCCCGTAGAACAGGTGGAAGCCTTCAATCAAAAAAACCGCCCTTTGAATCTAGTGATCCGCCAAGTTGAAGGGGACCGCCCCAGCCGTGTCGGAGGGGCCCATCTCGGCTGGAGGTATTCTCGACCTGTCGATTTTAAAGTCAAAAAGCCCGTTCAAAAACTTCGGTATAATCCCCATGTCGCCGTTTTTGGGGTTGAAAACGTGGCCTACACAGTGAATACAGTGAGCACCTCTGAAGAGAGAGATCGAAGACTCTATACTCGAGGAAATTTCGTTGAAAAAGTCCGCTCCTTCATCGGCCCTGTTGCTGCCAGCGCGCTTCGAAAAATACGACTCATCAGCCGCGCCCTTTTCTCCAGTAGAGCGCAAATGGAGCAAGGCCTTCAGATCGGATCTTTTCAAAATGGAAATTGGCAAGTTGAACGTTTTGGGCCAATTCCTTATAATGCCAAGGCATGAAGCCAAAATACGACCCCAAAGCCATAGAGAAAAAGTGGCAAAAAATCTGGAAAGAAAAAAAGACTTTCAAGTCTGAAGTCGACCCTCAAAAGCCGAAATACTACGTCCTCGACATGTTTCCATATCCTTCCGGCGCCGGCCTCCATGTTGGCCACGTCACTGGATATACTGGAACCGACATCTTAGCTCGTTATAAAAGGCAAAAAGGGTTCAACGTCCTTCATCCAATGGGATGGGACAGTTTTGGCCTTCCCGCCGAGCAATTTGCGATCCGAACCGGCACCCACCCCGCTGTCACAACTCGGACGAATATCGAAACCTACCGGCGCCAGCTTGAATCGCTTGGATTCAGCTACGACTGGGATCGGGAGATCGCGACAAGCGACCCCACCTACTACAAATGGACCCAATGGATCTTCACCAAGCTTTTTGAAAAAGGGCTTGCCTACGAAGCTGAAATCAACGTCAACTATTGTCCTGCTCTCGGCACCGTTCTTGCCAATGAAGAGGTGGAAAATGGAAGGGCAAAAGAAGGGGGATACCCTGTTGAAAGACGGCCGCTGAAACAGTGGGTTCTACGGATCACCGCCTATGCCGATCGGCTCCTTGCCGATCTCGATCTTCTCGATTGGCCCGACCATCTCAAAAAGCTCCAATCGAACTGGATTGGGCGGAGCGAAGGGGCCCTCGTCACCTACGTAGAGGAGTGCACTCACGAGCCCATTGTCATCTTCACCACCCGCCCCGACACCCTTTTTGGTGTCAGTTACCTCGTCCTAGCTCCCGAACATCCCCTCGTCGATCGGATCACCACCCCCGGGCAAAAAGAAGAAGTGGACGAATATCGGCGCCGCACTGCCCAGAAAAATGACCTTGATCGAACCGATCTTGCGAAAGAAAAAACGGGCGTTTGGACCGGCACCAATGCGATCGAACCGACCACTGGGCGCAAAATCCCCATCTGGATCGCCGACTATGTGCTCATGGGGTATGGCACCGGCGCAGTGATGGCAGTTCCCGCTCACGACGAAAGAGACTTTGAGTTTGCCCTTCAATTCAAACTCCCGATCACTCCTGTTTATGATCCGGGGCCCATTGAAGATCGGGAAGAAGTTCTTCATGGGAAAAAGTGTTGGACCGAAGATGGAACAGTCATTCACAGTTCCTTCTTAAACGGCCTTCCCATGAGCCAAGCCAAAGAAAAGATCATTCAGTGGCTCGAGCAAGAATCGAAAGGAAAGCGGACCGTCAACTACAAACTCCGCGACTGGCTTTTTTCCCGTCAGCGCTATTGGGGAGAACCGATTCCGATCCTCCATTTCCCCGATGGAACCATGCGCTCCCTCGAACTCGACGAGCTTCCCCTTGTTCCTCCCGCTCTCGACGATTACAAACCGGCTGGAACGGGACAAAGTCCCCTCGCCAAGGTGCAAAATTGGGTCGAAATCACCGACCCCAAAACTGGGCGCAAAGCACTCCGAGAGACCAATACGATGCCCCAGTGGGCAGGCTCTTGCTGGTATTATCTTCGATTTTGCGATCCGAAGAACACCACTGAAGCGTGGAGTCGCCAAGCCGAAAACTACTGGATGCCCGTCGACCTTTATGTTGGGGGAGTTGAACACGCCGTTCTCCATCTTCTCTACTCCCGATTTTGGCATAAAGTTCTTTATGACTGCGGCCTTGTTCACACCGCTGAACCCTTTACGACCCTTCGGAATCAAGGACTTGTCACTGCCCGCTCCTACAAAATGGCACAAGGAGGCTATCTCTCTCCCGACGACGTTACTGAGAAAGAAGGGAAATGGCTCTCCAAAAAAACAGGGGAGGAGCTCATCTCTCAAATGGAGAAAATGTCCAAATCGAAGCTCAACGGCGTTTCTCCCGATGAGATCATCGAGGAATTTGGAGCCGACGCGCTCCGCCTCTATGAGATGTTCATGGGACCCTTTGAGCGGGAGAAATTTTGGAGCACGGACGCGGTCAATGGATGCCGCCGATTTCTCAACCGCTTTTATGACATGATTTACTCGGACAAAGTGAAAGAGGAGACGACCCTCGAAGCGCTCAAACTCGCC
>CAZIML010000045.1:0-11218 GCA_964540255.1 uncultured bacterium | reverse complement strand
CCTGCCAAGAGATAATGAGTTGGTGCGAGGAGTTGATTTCCTACCCACTCGAGTCCATCGGCATCGCGGATCGCCATATTGAGGAAGGGATGAGCCGTGATCGCAAAATAGGAGCAGACCGCAGGCATGAAAAATACCCTCAGAGCCTCGACGAACAAATCCCAAATCCGATCAGACATATGGAGCCATTCTACATTTATTTTTTCTTGCATTCAACTCCGATTTTGCTAAATCTAAAGATTGCTTATGAAGAAATCGTTCTTTTTTCTCTTCTTTCTGGGGATCGTCTTCGCTGGATCATTCTCCCTTGTTTCCAAGCTCCCTCCCTTCCTCAAAGAAAAACAAAATCCCATCTCAGAAAATGGGTCCCGTTTTAAACCCTCCCCATTTCCGATCGAAGACCGCCCCTTTGCGATCGTCGTCGTTGGGACGAATAACGGCGCTTATGTGGGAAAAACATTGGCCTCCATTTTTGGGCAAAAATATCATAATTATCGGCTCATCTATATCGACGACGCCTCAGATGATGGAAGCTTTGATCTCGCCCGCGATCTGATCTATGAAAGCGATCACATAGGCCAAACGACTCTCGTGCAGAATGAAAAACGGATCGGGGTTTTAGCCAACATTGTTCGCGCGGTCGATACTTGCAGGAATGAGGAAATTGTCGTGGTTGTCCATGGGGAAGATTGGCTCGCGCACGAATGGGTCTTGCAGCGGCTCAATGGGTATTATGCCGATCCCGATCTTTGGATCACCTATGGACAGTATGTCGATTTTCCCAGCTACAAAAGAGGCACTTGCCGCAACATGGAAGAAAATCAACTCCGGACTCAGCCTTTTTTCGCCTCCCACTTAAAAACTTTCTACGCCGCGCTTTTTAAAAAAATCAAGCAAGGCGATTTGATCTATTCGGGGCAATTTTTGCCCGCTTGCAGCGATATGGCCTACATGATCCCAATGCTCGAAATGGGGAAACGCCACTCTTGCTGCATCTCAGAAGTTCTTTATATCGCTAACCGGCAAGCGGGCTACAAAGAAGATCGGGAGATGCAGATCCGGTGCGAAAAGTTTGTCCGTTCTCTAGATCCCTATAACCCATTGCCTTCGATCGAGGTGACCTCATGTGGCGAGTGATTTTTGTTTTTTTAGCCGCCCTCGGCGGACTTTGGTTTGGAAAAGGGGGGGAACTGAAGAACAAACCGGCTCTTTTGAAAAATATCCATCCCGAAAAAAACGTCCCGCTTTCAGAGCATAAGTCGTTTGTTGTTGTGATCTATGCGCAAAATCAAGCGGCCTGGTGCGAAAGAGCCCTCCGCTCAGTTTTTGAACAAGACTATGAACACTATCGACTCATTTTGGTCGACGATGGATCGTCCGACGGGACGAGTGAAAAAGCGCGCCACTTCATCGTCGAGAACAACCAGGAAGAAAAAGCCCTCCTGATTCGGAATGAAACCAAGATGGGACGCATTGCCTCTTTGTATCGGGCCCTTGACACTTGCCTCGATCGAGAAATCATCCTTCCTCTCGATGGAAAAGATTGGCTCGCTTCCCCCCTCGTTCTCAAGCAGCTTAATAGCGTCTACCAGAATCCCGACGTATGGGTCGCTTTTGGAAAGGGAATCGAATATCCAACGTATGAAAAAATGGAGGCGGCAGAGCCCTCATTTTATTCGGCCCTCTTTAAACAAATTCAGCTCCAAGACCTCTTTGTCAACGGAGAGTTTATCGAATCGTTGGATGGATACCTTCAGCCCCTTCTCTCTCTTTCAGGCGGACGCATTCGACGAATGGAAGAGCCCCTTCTTTTTCTCAATGCCTCTAGACCCTCTGTTCCGGTGGCCCCTCTTGAGTCGATCGCCCAATACGCTCCACTCTCCTCATTTCCTGCCACTCGAGCTCCGACCGCAGCCGACATCCTGATTTTCTCTTTCGATCGCCCTCTCCAGCTATACGCCTGTCTCGAGTCGATCCAAAGATATATCACCGGGTATGAAAACCTGACCGTTCTCTACAGAGCCAGCGACGAATCGTTCGAAGCGGGGTATGATGCGGTCAAAGAATCGTTCCCCGCAGTGACATTTGTCGCTCAAGGAAAAGAAAAGCCCAAAAGAGATTTTAAGCCGAATGTGAAAAATATCGTCCTCTCAACCCCGTCAGAATATATCCTTTTTGGGGTCGATGACATCATCGTGAAAGATTTTGTCGATTTGAAACAGTGCATGGAACTTGTCGAAAAGACGGGAGCCTATGGATTTTATCTCCGGTTTGGCAAGCACATCAATTTTTGTTACCAATCGGGGCAGCCTCAACCGCTTCCTCCCAGCCAAATGATCGCAGGGGGCGTTTATGCGTGGGATGTGGAGACAGGGGAGGGGGATTGGGGATTTCCCAATTCGGTCGACATGACTTTATTTCGGAAAGAAACGCTTCGCGCTCCCTTAGAAGAGCTCAATTATAAAACTCCCAACAGCCTTGAGTTCAATTGGGCGAGAGAATTTGCCCCTGAAAAAGCGCTTGGACTCTACTTTGAGCGCTCGAAACTCGTCAATATCCCAATGAACATCGTCGGAAAAACAGGGAATCCCCACATGGATTACTTATCGACTGAGGAGTTGCTTGCGAAGTTTAATGAAGGGCTCAAAATCAACATTGAGCCCCTCTATCAGATCGAGAATGATTCGCCCCACATGGACTACATCCCCGAATTTGTGATTCGTTAGTGTTTATGTCTTTTAGCAGGGGGAGCCGATGGGTTCCACTGGTTCGCCTGGCTCATGATCGACTTGTTAGTTGTAAACTCATCCATTTTGTGGTCCGCTTTGTGAGCATCCCTGTTCCTCGGTTCTTCCGTCGCTTTTCTCTTCATTCCTCTCTGTGCTTTAGCGGCGTTGTCATTGTTAGGAATTGTATCCACGAACAATGGGTTAGCGACCTCTTTTACCACGAGGGCGGTTCCTAAAAGGGCTCTTGCGGGTCCCTGCGTTGTAGTACCATGAATTGAGTGAGTTCCATGAACTCCGTGACTTGGTCTGATTTCCATCTTATCCCCCGATGAGTATTAAAATTTTTATATTTAGGTCTTTTCTTGAATAATGTCTAGAGCAATCTGAATCGGACGATCGGCTTCATTCTTACATCGCTCGATATATTTAAGTATCGATAAAAAAGGATTGGGTTCACTAATTTCTTTCGTCATATCTTTGTTCAATAGTTATCGCTCACTTTATTTTGCCATAAATTGATTAATAAATCAATTAAAAGCGCATCTTGTTTATGTTGAGTGTATTGCGTTAAAATAATTCCTTAATTGACTTATGATCAATGACTTAAGTTCTGAAAGAAAATTGTGGAAAAAAAGGGGGTTAAGGGGTTAAATAGGGAGCATGTCGATCGTTTTCCGCTCTATTTTAGCCTCTTTTTGTAGGTTCCTTCTTTCTCTCCGATATCGGATCGAGGTGAAGGGTTTGGAGACGCTCACCCCCGAGAGGTTGAATAAGGGGGAGGGGATCCTCTTTTTGCCCAATCACCCCGCTCTCATGGATCCGTCAATCCTCTTCGTCTATTTATGGCCCAAATTCCGGATGAGGCCTCTCATGATCGAGTATATCTACAACTTGCCCATGATGAAGTGGATCAACCGGCTAGTCAAACCCGTTTCGGTCCCCAATTTTGATACTGGGGTCAACGAGTGGAAGGTGAAAAATGCAGAAAAAGCGATGAGAGAGATCGCTTCAGGGCTTCAAAAAGGGGAAAATTTCATCCTCTATCCATCCGGACAGTTGAAATCGACCCCGAAAGAGATCATCGGGGGGGCCTCAGCCACTCATGAGCTCTTAAAAGAGTGCCCCAGGGCGAATGTGGTTTTGATTCGGACGACCGGCTTTTGGGGGAGCTCTTTTTCTCGGGCGATTGTGGGAAAGACTCCGAACCTTCCCGAGACCCTCATCCATATGGGGAAGGTGTTATTAAAGAATTTCATTTTCTTTGCCCCTCGTCGTAAAATTTTGGTGGAGATTGAGCCGAATCCAGAAAAGCTCCCCCGAGGGGAGGCTTCTCGAGTCCAGATCAATCGGTTTCTTGAAGAGTGGTATAACCGCTATCCAGACGGCTCTGGCACCATCGCAGAAGAAGAGCCGCTTCGATTAGTCTCTTATAGCAGCCTTAGGGAAGAGGTTCCGACACCCTACCGATGGAAAGAGCGGAAAAACCACGGAAATGGGGAGCATATCGCTCCCGAAACAAGGGCGAAAATCTACGATGAGATCCGCCGGATTTTAGAAAAGCCGTCACTAGAAATCAAACCAGAAATGAACCTTGCTTTTGATTTAGGAATGGACTCGCTTAATATCGCTGAGTTCATCGCCTATTTGGCGAAAAATTTCGATGTGAAGGAACTCCATCCCCAAGATCTCGATACGGTCGGCTCTGTTCTTGAAGTGGCTCAAGACGAGCGAAATGAAATCAGCCCCAATTTTGAACCTGTTTCCTTTGTATGGCCCGAAGAACACAACAGAACCATCCCGCTCCTTCCCTTTGGGAGAACCATTCCCGAGGCATTCCTCAATTCATGCGCTCGGATGAGAGGGGCAGCAGCCGTCGCCGACAATCAGATGGGAGTTGCCACCTACGATAGGATCCAAAAAGGGGCGCTTGTTCTCGCCCAATATTTCAAAACTTGGGAAGAGGAGCGGATCGGCCTTCTTCTCCCGGCCTCTGCCGGCGCCTACGTAGTGATTTTGGCTCTTCAGCTCGCGGGCAAAGTTCCTGTGATGATCAACTGGACGTTGGGACCGCGCTATATTGAAGAGATGATGAAATTGAGCGGAGCCAAACGGATCGTCACCTCGTGGCGTTTTCTCGATCGCCTCTCCGGCGTTCAATTCGGCAAAGCGCTCGATCAGCTCGTCCTTCTCGAAGAGGTGCGGAAAAAACTCACCTTAGGAATGAAGCTTAAAGGGGTTTTGTTGACAAAACTTCCCGTATCCACGGCGATCAAAACGCTCGGCCTCGACAAAATCGACGAAAATAGCCCTTGCGTCATCCTTTTTACAAGCGGCACAGAAGCAGTTCCGAAAGGAGTTCCTCTTTCCCACAAAAACATCCTCTTCAATCAGCGCTCCGCACTTCAATCGGTCTCCTTTTTTGCGACCGACATTCTCTATGGAATTTTGCCCCCTTTCCACTCGTTTGGGTTTTCTGTTGCGGGGCTTTTGCCCATCCTCACAGGGATGAGAGCTGCCTTCTATCCCGACCCAACCGACAGCTATGCACTTGCGGAGGGGATCCATCGATGGAAAATTACGGCCTTCATCAGCGCTCCTAGTTTTTTAAAAGGGCTTTTGGCCGCCGCAAAAGAAGATCAGCTCAAAAGCGTCCGCCTCTTTGTCTCCGGCGCTGAAAAAGCCTCTGACGCCCTGTTCCAAAAAATTGAAGCCTTAAAAAGCGGCGCCAAGCTGATTGAAGGATATGGAATCACCGAATGCGCCCCCATTCTCTCCTTGAACCGCCCGAACGTTCCCCCGAGAGGAGTCGGGCAGATTCTTCCCGATGTGGAGACTCTCACCATCCATCCAGAGACGCTAGAAGTTCTTCCTCAAGGTTCCGAGGGGGAGATTTGCGTGCGGGGCCCTAACGTCTTTGCCGGCTATCTTGGACAAGTGAAAGACCCCTTCATTGAAATTGAAGGGAAGAAGTGGTATCGGACTGGAGATCTCGGCCATTTTGATCCCGACCGTTTTTTGATCCTTTCTGGAAGATTGAAACGATTTGTGAAAATCGGAGGCGAAATGATCAGCCTTGGAGCGATTGAAGCCGCCCTTTCAAAGCGGTTGATCGATGAGAAAAGAGCCTCTCCCGATGCAGCCCCTCTCGCCCTTTGCGCCGATGAAAAAGAAGCGGGGCGCCCCCGTCTCATCCTCTTTGCTACAGTTCCGATGGAAAAGGAAGAAGCCAATCAAATTTTACAGCAAGAGGGATTCAGCAATTTAATTAAAATCTCTCTCGTCAAACAAATCGACGCCATCCCTCTCATGGGAGCCGGTAAAACCGACTATCGGAGCCTTCAATCGCTATGTTAAAAATCTACAACACCGAATCTAGAGAAAAAGAAACTCTAACCGCTCCTCACGGCCTCATCAAAATGTATACCTGCGGCCCTACGATCTATGATTTTGCCCACATCGGCAATTTCCGCACCTATGTGTTTGAGGATCTTTTACGCCGCTCGATCCAATTTTTTGGGATGCGGGTAGAGCAAGCGATGAACATCACCGACATCGATGATAAAACCATTCGGGGAGCCCTCTGTAAAAAAATCCCCCTCAAACAATTTACAGAACCATTTCGGATCGCCTTTTTTGAAGATCTCCACACTCTGAATATTCAAAAAGCAGAACACTACCCGGCCGCCACCGACTACATTCCCCAGATGATCGAGATGATTCAAACGCTCATCGACAAAGGATTTGCCTACAAAAGCCCCAATGGGAGCATCTATTTTTCGATCGGTAAATTCCCCCCCTATGGGCGCCTTTCCCACCTCAATTTAGCCGACCTCAAAGTGAACGCCTCGGGCGATAATGACGCCGACGAATATGACAAAGACAACATCTCTGATTTTGTCCTTTGGAAAGCTTGCGATCCGGAGCGGGATGGGGATATTTTTTGGGAAAGTCCCTTTGGTCTGGGCCGTCCTGGCTGGCACATCGAGTGTTCTGCCATGGCCACCCAGCTTCTCGGCCCCTCGATCGACATCCATTGCGGCGGCGTTGACAACATGTTTCCCCACCATGAAAACGAGATTGCCCAGTCTGAGTGTTGCTCTGGCCATCGCTTTGTCCGTTACTGGCTCCATTCGGAGCATCTCCTCGTCGATCACAAGAAGATGTCGAAGAGCCTTGGCAATTTTTACACCCTTCGCGATCTCCTGAAACGAGGATACACTGGATCTGAAGTGCGCTATCTTCTCCTCTCGACCCATTATCGGACCCAGCTCAACTTCACTTTTGCGGGGCTTGATGCGGCCCGTGCCAGTCTCCAGCGGATTGAAGACCTCGTTCTTCGCCTCCGCGCCATCAGCCACTCAGCTCCCCCTCAAGCTCCCCTTGAGAAAGCGGATGAGCGATTTAGAGCTGCCCTCGCCGATGATCTCAACACTTCGGCGGCGCTTGCCGCCCTATTTGAACTCGTCCGGGAGCTCAATATTCTTTGCGACGAGAACCGGCTTGGCCAAGCGGAGGCAGAAAAAGCGCTTCAGCTCCTCTCCTCCTGGGATCAGGTGCTCGCTGTTCTCCCCCTCGCAAAAAAAGAAGAAGAAATCCCCTCCGATCTCCTTCAATTTCTCCACAAGCGAGAAGAGGCGCGGGCGGCAAAAAACTGGTCTCTCAGCGATCAGATGCGCGATGCGATTTTGGCGCGCGGCTATCTCATTGAAGACACCCCTAACGGCGCGAGGCTAAAAAAACGATGAAATCCAAAACAACCCCAGACGAGCGGTTTTTGATCAAGATCTATCAAACGGCGATGGCGGGAGGCGATCCTCACGCGATCATCGATTATCGAGGCGTCGCAAAAGCGCTCGGTCAGAAAGAGACGGCGACGAAGAACATCATCAAGCACCTCGCCCAGGCCAACTTCCTCAAGAAAGTGGATGAGACCTCCATCTGTCTCACCGAGAGAGGGTGCAACCTCGTCCTCGACTCCCTCGAAGGGTAGGGGTGTTAAAAAATAATTGAATAGTAAAGGGCCATTTGCTAGGATCCTCTCTTTTTAAAGAAGAGACTAGTATGTGTTATCAGACTATATCCATTTTAAAGAGTGCAGTGTTCATTTTGATGTTCGTACTGCCATCCCATTTATTTCTCCCTAAAGCATTGCACTTTTGGCACCATTGGAAAAAGACTGGAAAGGTTTCTGATCTTTCCAATGCAGTAGCTATTGGAATGCTGGCTGTCTTTTTCTACATTGGAGCTTTAGTCATTGCGATCATGAGATTGGTGGGGTTAGCATGAGCAGAGTTATTTTTCTTCTATTTTCTATCCTTTTATCAAATGTGGCTTTTGCGAAATGTTCAACAGTGCAACAGTCGATAAAGGATGACTATGCTTCTGGAATGTTTGAGGCGTTCGTTACCCAATCATATGGAAAATCTACGATTGCTTATTGTCAATTCGATATAGCCAGAGAAAAGGCAAAAAAGGCTGGAGAAAGCCCCCTCAGGCTCATGGCCATTGAAGGGCTGTTTGCGTGGTACCGGACCTATGCTAGCTCTCTGCATCTGTATTACGAATATCCAACAGGCACCGACCGTATTGTAGGGGAATATCAGTCTGCGGGGATGCTTGGGCCTTTGGGTGCGTACCATTCTGAATGGGGAAGCAGCCCAGAACAAGCTCGAATCGTACGTGACTTTATGTTCGGTGTTGGGGAAGTTATTGCGGGGGTGTTTTGCGCTTCAGTGAGCGGCGGAGTTCTGGGGATCTTTGGTGGCGGTACTGTCGCTTTCGATGGAAGTACCCGCATATTTAACTCCTTAAACTCTCTTTGGGCTTTACACCAAACAGAGATGGCGGCTTTAAAGGGGTGGGAGAATGGATCATTGAAACCGGCCCTGAACCAGTAGTCGTGTAAAAACTACCGGTGTGGGTTCCTCCCCTTCTTATCCCAAAATTGAGCCCCGTTCCTTTCATCCATACAATATTTTTGATGTTTGTTAAAACTTCTAGTCTTGTTATTTTCGGTTTCTGAAGGTGTTGACAATCATTTGTTTAAATACTTGTTTATTTGTTAAGTAAATTATGTTATAATTATACTATAAAAAATATAATGGTATAATTATGGGTGTAATCGATGTTGCTTGGCCGCATGCCTTAATAGTAGGGGCTGATGAGCCTCGTCCTATTCGCGCAAAGAGCTGGAATCCGACCGTTGATGCGAAAATTGCACGGATAGCAAAGCTGAAGCTTTGGGCTAAAACGATCATTGCTGCCCCCTTTGTATTCGCTGCTGCTATTTTATCGGCTCCTATCATATTGATTGATAAAATTTGCGACCGAATCTTTGGAAGAGAAAAGTTACGAAACGAACTCAAATCGAAATTCAATGAGCAACAACTCAAGCATCTGAAGAGTATTCAATATCAACCAGGCAGGCCAGATCAAGAAACTCGGCCATTTCGCAGTTTGAAACAATTTGATATTGAAGTTAAGCGATTGGGGTCTGAACTTCATAAATATAATCGAGACGAGTTAAGAGAAAGGTTGGTGAAATTGTCTGAATGCGATATCTATTTGCATTATCGAAATTTTTCTGATTTAGATATCCCAGCTCCAGTTCGATATCTTCAAGACTTGGCGCTAGCCTTAGAATCGATGGATGGCACCGCTTCATGTAAAAATTATGGAAAGGAGCTGATCAAGGCTCAGGAACCCCAAACTTTTGGCGCATTCGGTCAGCGTCTTGTCGTTGTTCAGAAAGGGATGAAAAACTCGAGGAATGGGTGGGTGAAAAAGTGCCTTTGGGGGGCGAAGAATTGCTTAAAAGCTGCTCGAGGATTGTGGTCCCACTTAGATCCTCTCGATTTTAATCCTTATCGAAATCAACCCGTTTTCCAAATTCCAATGCAGTGCGGCGATCGCTCGATTGACTTGAAGTTTACCCCATCGCTCACGGGACCCCAATCGCTGGTGGAGAAATTATTAATCCCCGCTTATAAAAGAAAGGGGAAAAGATGGGCACATATTGATTTTCAAAGCACTCACATAATGTCTGAACGGCGTCGGATCAATCAAATTCACCAATGGTCTAAAAATGAGCCAGAACACTTTTTACATGCAGTTCTTTCAAGCAACACTCCGATTGCAGTGATGAAAAAAGAAAGCCCTGCTGATTCTTCTTTTGGTGCGTATATCGAACACATATGTGGTAATGATAAAAAAATCGTTCGCGATTTTCAAAATACTCGGGGTATTTATATTCCTCATAGCCTTTTGAATGATCAAGAGTTGAATCAGGCCTTTGATGCAGCCAAAGAGATTGTTAAAGCAGTGAATCCTACAAATGATCTTGAGTTAACTGACGGCATTATTAGATCAGTTCTATTTTGGTCTATAATGAACAAAGAACGCACCAATTATACTGGTTCTACTCTCTCTGGAGGATGTCGAGAGACGAACGACAGGGGCCCGGGCGAAAATCAAAAAATGATTGTTTTAGATCTAATTGTGAAAAATGAAGATAAAATATCTCCAGAAGATCAAAATCAGCATGGCGCACTTGGATTTTTGAGATCGGACTTTTCAATGAATCGAGGGCCAGAGAGGAAACGTCCTTTGCAATTCTCGAATTTTGCAACAGCACTAGACACCGCTCTTCCTGCAGTTCGGGACGCAATAACCACTATTGTCTCGGGGAGTCGGATTCCCGATGCTACTGTTACCCGTAGTGTCTCATCATCTTCTGGCAGTCCGCAACCTGCATCGCCCACTTCCGTAGGCGCATCTGCGGACTCTGACTAATCCCAGAGCCTATCCAATGAAATCAATGACGGAGGTCGTTGTAAGTGTGAATTTATTGGCTGATCTTGGTTCATATCTAATAATAGCCAGACTGTGAATTCATCGTGACCCATTGCTAATTATCCTCGGGGCGCATCAAGGGGAAGAACAAGACATCGCGGATCGATTCGGCGTTGGTGAAGAGCATCACCAGGCGATCGATTCCAATACCGACGCCGCCAGTGGGAGGCATCCCTTGGCAGATCGCTTCAACAAATTCTTCGTCGAGCGGGTTCGCTTCAACATCCCCTTTTTCCTTTTTCTCCGCCTGCTGAACGAGCAATTGCCTTTGGAGCTCAGGATCGTTGAGCTCTGAATAGGAGTTGCACATTTCCCGGCCGAGAATAAAACTCTCAAACCTTTCGACGAAGCCCTCTTTTCTCAATTGAGGATCGCGATGGAGCTTGCAGAGGGGAGTGGTCTCGATCGGATGGTCGATGATGTGGTGAGGCTGGATCAAATGGGGCTCGGCAAATTCTTCGAACATAATCGCGATGAGCGCTCCTCTCGGGGCGTGATGGATCCCTTTCGGATCGATGTGGGTTTCTTGGAGGAGGCGGGCTTTCATCTCCTCATCTGACATTTTATCCACGTCAAGATGGCCATAGGTTTTGATCGCCTCTTTCATGCTCATCCGTTTCCAGGGGGCTTTGAGATCG